>JBFHII010000057.1:0-10118 GCA_041596535.1 Breoghania sp.
ACCCCCCGGAGAGGCGACCAACATGCCCGTTGGCAGGTTATCCGTGAAACCGATACCCGTGACCGTCGCGCCGGTCGGGTTTTCGATCGTGAAGGTCAGCGTGGAGGTTCCGTTGAAGGCCACGGTCGAAGGCGAGAACGCCTTGGAAAAAATCGGCATCGCGCCATCCACCGTCAAATCGGCCGACGATGTGCCGGACGATCCTGCCGAAGACGTCAGAGTCCCCGGCGGGTTGGTGTGGCTTCCCACCGTGCTGGAGGTCACGTTCACCGAAACCGTGCACGACGCATTGGCACCGACCGAGGCAGTGGAACCGCCGCTGTCGGTGAGGCTGATCGTCGTTCCGCCAGCCGCCGCGGTCACAGCCGCTGTCGCGCAGGTGGTCTCGGCATTGGGAATTGACGCGATCGTCACCCCCGCCGGCAGAGTGTTGGTAAACGCCAGATCCGTGACCGGCGATGCATTCGGATTGGTGATGGTGAAGATGACCCGCGATGCGGACCCGGCGCCAATTGTGCTGGGCGAAAAGGCTTGCGTGAAGGTGGGAGCGACTTGCGCATACGCCGAGCCGCCCAAAACGGTCATCAGCGCAACAACAAGAAATATTCCAGCCCGGAACATCCGCAGCTCCCCCACAACAAACACCGCAAGAATTCGCGATTCGAATCGCAACTTTTTGCTGAGAAAAATCTTCACTCCGCCAACAAATACACACTGCGGCAAGAAGAAATCAATCAGCGACTATCGTATTTGAAATCG
The DNA here is from genome assembly GCA_041596535.1 of Breoghania sp. Classification (GTDB taxonomy): domain Bacteria; phylum Pseudomonadota; class Alphaproteobacteria; order Rhizobiales; family Stappiaceae; genus Breoghania. Next base: position 760 of record JBFHII010000057.1, read on the forward strand.
TCGAAAACTTACGCGTGATTCACGTATTAATACGCTGTCAACAATGTTCGCTGAATGCCGAAACGTCAACGATGCCGCGGGGCTGGCTGGCACTTTCTGGCGAAATAGTGGCGAAGGAGCCACATATTCATCACCCAAGATACGTATTAATGCTTGCAAATCTACCCATACGGCAGTTTCCGCACCGACCACCGCCGCCGGAGCCCGGGCCGCCCGACGCAAACCGCCTCCCGGTGTCCGCTCCGCCAGCCGAAAAACGAGCCGCGTTTGGAACGCAGACCGGCCGTGATGTGGCGCGGGATCAATGGATGGGGCTCGATGCACCGGAGACGCACGGCGCATCGGGGGCCGCCCGGGGCAGGCACTCGATATCCGGCTCCGGCTGGGTGCCGTAGGTGGTACGGGCGGCGGGACTCGAACCCGCATGACCATTGGCCGAGGGATTTTAAGTCCCTTGCGTCTACCAGTTCCGCCACGCCCGCGCCGGACCTGTTCAGTAGCCCGGCCCCGGGCGACAATCAAGTGACCGCGGCCGCCAGGCGGCTATCGCCGGATCGGTGCAGGAACGGGTGCGCCTCAACCCGCCGCAGCCGCTCGGCGCGGCCGGGAAACCGACCGAACCAGGCGCTGCGACAATTATTTCGGCCCGGAGTTTTGCGCCTGCTGACGGAGTGCTCTATATGACGAGGAGCAACGCAACCAGCACGCCGTCCGGGCGCCGCCACGCGCCACCGGCGCGGCAGAGGCCGCCACGGGACTGGCGGACAACGCACACGGCTGTCGTGCCGCGGCCCGATCCGGGTCGTGCCCGCGATTACCAGCCGGTTTCGACGGCGAACAGGACTTCTCGATGGTGACTTACGTCGACGCGGCCACGGCGCCGCTCAAAAACAACGGTCAGATCCGGCTGTACGATCCGCAGGATTTCGCGGGCATGCAGGCGGCCGGGCAACTGACTGCCCGCTGCCTGGACGCGCTGGTGGATATCGTGAAGCCCGGCGTCACCACTCAGGAAATCGACGATTTCGTCTATGACTTCGGTCGCCAGAATGGCGCCCTGCCCGCAACGCTCTACTACCGCGGCTTCACCAAATCGAGTTGCACCTCGATCAATCACGTGGTCTGCCACGGCATACCCAACAGCAAGCCGCTGAAGGAAGGCGACATCGTCAACATCGACGTGACGCTGATCGTCGACGGCTGGCACGGCGATTCAAGCCGCATGTACGGCGTCGGACGGATCAAGCGCGCTGCAGAACGGCTGATCGAGGTGACCCATGAGTCGCTGATGCGCGGCATCGCCGCGGTCAAGCCGGGTGCGACGACCGGCGACATCGGCGCGGCGATCCAGGATTACGTCGAGGGCGAGCGCTGTTCCGTTGTGCGCGATTTCTGCGGCCACGGCGTCGGCAAGCTGTTTCACGACACCCCCAACATCCTTCACTATGGCCGCGCCGGCGAGGGCGTCGAGTTGAAGCCCGGCATGATTTTCACCATCGAGCCGATGGTCAACCTCGGCCGGCCACACGTGAAGGTTCTCTCCGACGGCTGGACCGCGGTGACGCGCGACCGCTCGCTGTCGGCGCAGTTCGAGCATTCGATCGGCGTGACGCCGGACGGCTGCCAGATTTTCACCGCCTCCCCCGCGGGCCTCTTCATGCCGCCGCTCACCGGCGCCTGACCGTCCCGAAGCGCCGTTAGCACCCTTCCCCGGTTGCGACGCCCGCCCTCACGTGGTGGCGGGGTGCCGAGTGCATGCATGGTACCCTTCGCGTGAAAATCGGTGGACGTCCGCCCTCCAGGTATTACCATACGTCAACTTGAAGCGTCGGTCCGCATCGCGGGCCTTCCGGATAGGCTGAACGGCGTTCGAAAGTGATTCAAATTTGAATCAAATATTGATCAAATTCATGTCGAATCATCTCGAAAAACGATGAAATTTGATGCCGTTTCAAGGGAAATTCGACGCGGATCGTGACCCGTATCCGGTTGGTCGGCACTGTTCATGATGCGACGTCAGGGTGCACTTGCGGGGGACTACGGCGGGGACAACGACACGCGGCGGGAAAAGCGCATGACGGCCAGCGACGGCGATACGCCGGGTTTCATGGATCCCCGGCCCAGGCAGCCGCACTATCACGGGCACCGCACCCGGTTGCGGGCGCGCTTTCGCGACAGGGGCGCGGACGCGCTGGAAGACTATGAGCTGCTTGAGCTGCTGCTGTTTCGCTCGCTCCCCCGCCAGGACACCAAGCCGATCGCCAAGGCCCTGATCGCGCGCTTCGGTTCGTTTGCCGAAGTCCTCGCAGCACCGCGGCACTTGTTGAAGGAAATCAAGGGGGTGGGCGATACGGCACTGGACGACCTGAAGGTCGTGCACGCCAGCACCCAACGCGCCGCGCGCGCCAGGGTGACCGGCCGCAAGCCGCTGTCATCATGGACCGCCGTGCTCGAATATTGCCACACGGCCATGGCCTACGCCGATCGCGAAGAGTTCCGCATCCTGTTCCTCGACAAGAAGAACGGCCTGCTCGCCGACGAGGTGCAGCAGCGCGGTACGGTTGACCATACCCCGGTGTATCCGCGCGAGGTGGTCAAGCGGGCGCTGGAACTGTCGGCCAGCGCGCTGATCCTGGTGCACAACCACCCGTCCGGCGATCCCACGCCGTCGCGCGCCGACATCCAGATGACGCGCCAGATCGCCGACATCGCAAGACCGCTGGGCATCGAGCTTCACGACCACATTATCGTCGCGCGCAGCGGCCACGCGAGTTTGCGCGGGTTGAAGCTGATATGAGCATCTGGCGTTGTCTTGACCATCGCGGGAACGCTTCAGGAGCTCCAGCACAAGACGGCCCGGGGCGGACTCCAGAACACCCTTTGTCTATATGGATTTACCAATATCATTAAAGCCACGATGCCCCTCGGAAGATCAGAAAAACTTAACGCTCGGCCGGTATGACTTTCCATATGAAGGCGTTAGATCCCATCAGCTTGGAACCGCGTGAGCTTTCCTCAGTGCCCGGCGGGCTTGGCAGCCGGCGGGGATTGAGCGTGCGCATCACCACCTCGGTTGCAGCATTGATGCTGATCGCCGTCGCCATCGCGATCGCCGGGCTGACCTGGGCCGCCCGCAAGGCCGACGACGCCGCCCTCAACTACGAACTCGGCTTGTTGCGCAACGGGTTAGACACCGAGCAGGAACGCATCGCCAAGGAAGTCGAGCATTACGCCATCGGCGACGCGGTCTATCATTTCGCGCACAGCCGCTACCGCGCGGACTGGGTGCATACCCGTATCGCCGGCCGCCTGGCGGAGTCCTTCAAGCACGACGTCATCCTGGTTCTGACCCCGCTGCGCCGGCCGATCTATGCCAATGTGAACGGCGGGATCTGGGTCCCCAGCGTCTACGACGAACTGTTGGCGGAAAACATCGATTCCCTGGTGCGCGAAACCCAGTTCGAGTTCGCGGATCACGTCTTCAATCGCCCCGGAAACAAGCGGGTCTTCCTGGCCGACTTCCCGGGCAATGTCGGTGCCGCCTATCGTTCGACATTCCAGCTCGTCGGAGGCGTGCCGGCGCTGGTCACGATCATGGCCATCGCGCCACTCAGTTCAAACGTCGCGCTGGTCGAGGGCCTGCCGAGCACGCTCGTCACCGTGCGCTACGTCGACGACACCTTCATGCAGCGGATTTCAACGGTCAACCAGCTGAAGGGCCTGCATTTCGTTGCCAGAACCGAGGGTGCCGATACCCCCGCCAGCGCCCTGCCGCTCTATGACAGCAAGAGCCACCTGCTGGGTCATCTTGTGTGGACGCCAAGCAAACACGGCTCCGAAATGATCGATGAGGCCGGCCCCATGATGGTGCTGGCACTGTCGGTCATCCTGCTGCTTGCCGTCGGCGTCCTGCGCCACGCCCATACGTCCACCGTCCGCCTCGCCGAGAGCGAGGCATTCGCCAAGCATCAGGCCCTGCATGACGATCTGAGCGGCCTGCCCAACAGGGTGCTGTTTTCGCGCCGCCTCGAGGACGCGTTGCGCCAGGCACGGCGCACGGGCACCTGCCTCGGCGTGGTCTACGTGGATCTCGATCATTTCAAGGAGGTCAACGACACGCTGGGCCATTATGCCGGCGACGAGTTGATCAAGTCGGTGGCCCGCCGCCTGCAATCGTGCATTTCACCCGTGGACACCGTCTCGCGCATTTCCGGTGACGAGTTCGCGCTTCTGGCCGTCAGCCGGCACGGTGTCGAGGGCGTCACCGATGTCTGCCGCAAACTGGAAGCCGCCTTCGCCGAACCCTTCAAGATCGCCGGCCAGACCCTGCACACCAGTTGCAGCATGGGCGTGGTGATTTCGAATGGCGAGGGGCATACGCCGGTGGAACTTCTGCGCCGTGCCGATATTGCCCTTTACCGCGCCAAGGCCGAGGGACGCGGGCGCTACGTCCAGTATGAATGCAGCATGGACGACAATCTGCGCCTCAGCCGGCAGATCGAGCGGGAACTGCGCACGGCTCTGGCCGAAGACCAGTTCGAGCTTCTCTATCAGCCGCTAGTCACGTCAGACGGCAGGACGACCGTCGGCGTAGAGGCGCTGATTCGCTGGAACCATCCGGAAAAGGGCATGCTCGCGCCCGGTCACTTCATGCCGATCGTCGAACGCTCCGACTTGATGTGGCAGATCGGCGCCTGGGTCATTCGGACCGCCTGCCGCGCGGGCCATGCGTGGCCGGAGTTGCTGATATCCGTCAATGTCTCTCCGGCGCAGATCCGTCACGCGGATTTCGCCAAGCTGCTGCGCACCATCCTGCGCGAAGAGAATTTCGACCCCTGCCGGCTGGAACTGGAAGTGACCGAGACGGTGGTCATGGACCACACCCATGCCGCCATGCGCGTGTTCCGAGAGCTGCGCGAGATCGGCGTGCGGATTGCCCTGGACGACTTCGGGACCGGCTATTCGAGCCTCAGCTACCTGCGCCGCTTCTCGTTCGATAAATTCAAGATCGACCGCTCGTTCAACACCTCGGTCGAGACCGAGCCCGAAGCGGCCGCCATCGTGCACACGCTGATCGGCCTGGGGGACGCGCTGGGAATGCATGTGACCGCAGAAGGCATCGAAACCCAGGGCCAGCATCGCTTCCTGCAAGCCGCGGGTTGCGAAACATTGCAGGGTTTCCTGTTCTCCAGGCCCGTACGCGAGGGCATCATTTCTGCAAGGCTTCGCAACGAAGCCGAAAACAACGTGGCCACACAGCCGCTGCACATTGCGGCGGGCCGCGCCTGATTGCCTCGGCGGAAAACAGGCTTCCCCTGCCTCAGCGGATATCGCTCAATGGTGCCTCACGGCGGTCTGAGGGCATCTCCGCACCCGCCAGATCGTCAAGAATGGGACAGTCTGGCCTGTCATCGCCATGGCATGCAGAGACCAGAGCCGACAGCGTCTGGCGCAAGGCCCCAAGCTCCCGGATCTTGGTGTCGATCTCAGTGATGCGCGCCTCGGCCAGTGTCTTTACGCTTGCGCTCGCCCGGTCATTGTCTTCGTAAAGCGAGAGCAGTTGCCGGCAATCCTCGATGACAAAGCCCAGTGAGCGCGCCCTTCGCAGGAAGCTGAGCTTGTGAATATCCCGCTCGGCATAATCACGATACCCGTTGGTCCGGCGGGCCGGGACCAGCAAGCCGATGTCCTCATAGTAGCGGATGGTTTTCGGCGGCAAGCCCGACAATTCAGCCGCTTCACCGATGTTCATGACACGGGTTCCGTCAGTTTACGCGGCACGGTGGCTCACGCGTCAGCCATGTTGCGTGCCTCAAGCTCCAGATACAGGGCGGCATGATCGAGTTCCGAGCCCCCCAGGTCATGCACGAGGCGATAGTAACGATCTCGCACCTGCCGGCTCAACGGCAGCTCGACACCGGCCTCGTCCGCCGCGGCAAGCACATTGTCGAGGTCCTTCAACTGCAGGCGCGACGGACCGCCGGGCGCGAAATCGCGATCGACGATGCGTTGGCCGTGCAGGTCCAGGATGCGGCTCTCCGCGAATCCGCCGCGAATGGCGCTGCGCACCGCGGCCGGGTCTGCCCCGCCCTTTTCCGCCAGATACAATGCCTCGGAGACCGCACCGATGGTGATGCCGACAATGGCCTGGTTGCACAGTTTGGACAGCTGGCCCGTGCCGTGCGGCCCGATACGCGTTACCCGCCCCATGGACTCCAGCACGCCGCGCGCCACCTCGATGTCTTCGGCCGGGCCACCGATCATGATCGCAAGAGTTCCCGCTTCCGCACCCGCTGTACCGCCCGACACCGGGGCATCAAGGTAGCGATAGCCGCAGTCCGCCAGCCGAGCGGCAAGATCACGGGCCACAGACGGTTGAATGGAGCTCATGTCAATAAACAGGGCGCCGGGTTTTGCCGCCTCGACTACGCCCTGTCTGAAATACAGATCCGTGACCGTGGCCCCGTCGGAAACCATGGAAATAATGATGTCGGCCTCCGCAACCGCATCTGCCGGGGTTGCCGCGATTCGTGCGCCGGCCGGCGCCAAAGCGGCAGCCTTGTCCGGTGTCCGGTTCCAGGCGCTAAGGGAATATCCGGCACCGAGTATCCGGCGTGCCATCGGCGCCCCCATCAACCCGGTACCCAGAAACGCCACCTTCAGACGGTCCGTCATCGCTCACTCCCCGCTTTTGTCGGGGGAGACTGTATCGACTACGACGAACGTGTCCAGAGACCGGGGCCTGCGGCGGTTGCGTACGCCGGCTTGCGGCTCACCAACCAGCGGCGTGAAAATGCGACAACGCCCGGCGCACCTTCAGCGTCAATTCTTGAATCGCCGTGAAGGGACCACCACTCGCGGCGATGACCGCATCGCTGTCAAACAGGCCCGCGCCTTCGGTTCCAAACCGCTGCTTGAGCACATCCGCCACCCAGTGGCGCGCTTGAACGGCGCGCCGGCTTTCGAGCCGGCCCTCGGCCGCCAGCCACGCATGGTGCGCCTCGACCGCTGCTACGAGTTCCTCCAGTCCGTCACCGCTTGCTGCGGAGACGAGGACGACGGATGGTTTGAAGTCCATGGGCCGGGCCAGCGTCAGCGCGCCCTGCACATCCGCGCGGGCCCGCCGCGCAGCCTCCCCCATATCCGCCTTTGTCACGGCAAAGACATCCGGCATCTCCATGACACCGGCCTTCATGAACTGCAGGGAATCGCCGGAACCGGGCTGAATGCACAGGATGACAGTATCCGCGACGTGAGCAATATCAGCCTCGGACTGACCGATGCCCACGGTCTCGACGATTACCAGGTCCATCACCGCCCGCATCACCACCACGGCCGCGATAGCATGGTCGGACAGCCCCCCCAGCCGGTCGCGCGCCGCCATGGAGCGCACGAAGATACCCTCATCCTCCGGATCGGTCGCGAGACGCGTGCGGTCACCCAGCAGCGCCCCGCCCGACACACGCGAGGACGGATCCACGGCGATGACGCCGACGGTCCTTCCCTGCGCACGCGCCTGGCGGATCAGGGCATTGGTAAGAGTGGATTTGCCTACGCCCGGCGGCCCCGTGAGCCCCAGGACCTGCCCGCGCGCGGCGGCTGCGGCCTCGTCGAGAAACCGGGCCAGGTCGGCACTGCCCTCGGCCGTTTCAACCTGAGCAAGGGCACGCGCCAGCGCCGGCTTGCCGCCGGCGCGGAGTGTCGCGATATCGGGGACGGCGACGGTCGTATTCATCCCAGCGCCCTCCCCGATCATTTCGTCAGCCGGTGGCCCCGGCGTCGTCTCAGCTCTTGCGTGCCTTCAGAGTGGCCTGGGCGGCGGCCAGCCGCGCAATCGGCACGCGGAACGGCGAACAAGATACATAATCAAGAGCGACACTTTCGCAGAAATCAATGGAAGCGGGATCGCCACCATGTTCGCCACAAATGCCGAGCTTGATGTCCGGACGCTGTGAGCGGCCGCGATCACACCCGATCTGAACCAGTTCGCCAACGCCTTCGGGATCCAGCGAGATGAACGGATCCTGTTCGATCAGCCCCTTCTGCATGTAGTCGCCGATGAACGACGCCGCATCGTCGCGCGAAATGCCGAAGGCGGTTTGGGTCAGATCGTTGGTGCCGAAGGAGAAGAACTCCGCCGTCTCGGCGATTTCCGCGGCCCGCAGGCAGGCCCGCGGCAGCTCGATCATGGTGCCGACCTGATAGGTGACGGCAACCCCGGTCTCCTGCGCGACCGCTTCCGCCATGGCATCGATGCGCGCCTTGACGAAATCGAACTCGGGCTTGAGTCCGACGAGCGGTACCATGATTTCCGGAACAACGGGTTCGCCCGTGGTCTTGGCGGCGGCAACCGCCGCCTCGAAAATCGCACGTGCTTGCATTTCGGCGACTTCCGGATAGGTGATCGCGAGACGGCAGCCACGGTGGCCAAGCATCGGATTGAGCTCGACGAGAGCCTGTGCCCGCGTCCGCAGACGCTCCGGATCCACGCCCATGGCCGAAGCGACCTCGGAAATGCCCTTATCCGTCTTGGGCAGGAACTCGTGCAGCGGCGGATCCAGCAGACGGATGGTCACCGGCAGGCCGTGCATGATCTCGAACAGTTCCGTGAAATCCTGGCGCTGCATCGGCAGCAGCTTGGCCAGCGCCGTGCGGCGGCCGGTCTCGGTCTCCGCCAGGATCATCTCGCGCATGGCAATGATGCGTTCGTCATCGAAGAACATGTGCTCTGTGCGGCACAAGCCGATGCCTTCGGCGCCGAAGTCGCGAGCGTGCCGCGCATCGGTCGGCGTGTCGGCATTGGTGCGGATCTTCATGCGGCGAACATCGTCGGCCCATTCCATCAGTTCGGCGAAGTCGCCCGCCAACTGCGGCTGGAGCATCGGCACGGCGCCGGCCAGCAACTCTCCGGTGCCGCCGTCGATGGTGACGATGTCCCCCTTCTGGAACGTGCGGCCACCGACCGTCAGCGTTTCCTTCCGGTAATCGATGGCGACCGAACCGGCGCCGGACACGCAGGGCTTGCCCATGCCGCGCGCCACCACGGCCGCGTGACTGGTCATGCCGCCGCGGGTGGTGAGAATGCCTTGCGAGGCGTGCATGCCATGGATGTCTTCCGGGCTGGTTTCGACGCGCGCCAGGATGACCTTGGTATCCGCGCCCGCCAGCTCCACGGCCTCGTCGGAGGTAAACACCAACTGACCGGAAGCGGCGCCCGGGGATGCCGGCAGACCGGTCGCGACAATGTCACGCTTCGCCGCGGGATCGATCGTCGGATGAAGAAGCTGGTCGAGTGCGGCCGGATCGACGCGCATGATCGCCTCTTCATGCGTGATCAGCCCCTCTTCCGCCATGTCGAC
>JBFHII010000058.1:0-10113 GCA_041596535.1 Breoghania sp.
CGGGCGCGACCAACGCGGTCACCCCGCTCACCGACGCGCTGATGGATTCCATTCCGATGGTCTGCATCTCCGGCCAGGTCGCCACCCACCTGATCGGCAACGACGCCTTCCAGGAGTGCGACACCGTCGGCATCACCCGGCCGTGCACCAAGCACAACTGGCTGGTGAAGCGCATCGAGGACCTGCCGCGCATCCTGCACGAGGCCTTCTACGTCGCCACCACGGGCCGTCCGGGCCCGGTTGTCGTCGACATCCCGAAGGACATCCAGCTGGCGCGGGGCACTTACACCGGCCCGCACAACATCGTCCACAAGACCTACCAGCCGCGCGTCAAGGGCGACATCGGCCAGATCCGCCGTGCCGTCGAGCTGATGGCCTCGGCCAAGCGTCCGATCCTGTACACCGGCGGCGGCGTCGTCAACTCCGGCCCCAAGGCCAGCCAGCTGCTGCGCGAACTGGTCACGCTGACCGGCTTCCCGATCACCTCGACGCTGATGGGTCTCGGTGCCTATCCGGCATCGGGTGATGCCTGGCTCGGCATGCTGGGCATGCACGGCACCTACGAGGCCAACATGACGATGCATGATTGCGACGTCATGGTGTGCATCGGTGCGCGCTTCGACGACCGCATCACCGGCCGCGTCGACGCCTTCTCGCCGAACTCGATCAAGATCCACATCGACATCGACCCGTCGTCGATCAACAAGAACGTCCATGTCGATGTTCCCGTCGTCGGCGATATCGCCCACGTGCTGGAAGACATGGTCCGCATCTGGCGTACATCTTCGCCGGCGGCCGACAAGGCGGCGCTGAAGGACTGGTGGGCGCAGATCGACACGTGGCGCGCGCGCAAGTCGCTCAGCTACCGGCCGAATGAAGACGTCATCATGCCCCAGTACGCCATCCAGCGGCTGTGCGAGTTGACCAAGGGCCGGGAGACCTTCATCACCACGGAAGTCGACCAGCACCAGATGTGGGCGGCGCAGTACTTCGGCTTCGAGGAACCCAACCACTGGATGACCTCGGGCGGCCTGGGAACGATGGGCTACGGCTTTCCCGCCGCCATTGGCGTGCAGGTCGCGCACCCCGACGCGCTGGTCTGCTGCATCGCGGGCGACGCCTCCGTCCAGATGAACATCCAGGAACTGGCCACCGCCATCCAGCACGAGCTGCCGGTCAAGGTGTTCATCCTCAACAACCAGTACATGGGCATGGTGCGCCAGTGGCAGCAGCTGCTGCACGGCAACCGGCTGTCGCATTCCTACACCGAGGCCATGCCGGACTTCGTCAAGCTGGCCGAAGCCTACGGCGGCGTCGGCCTGCGGGTGCACAAGCCGGGTCACCTGGACGACACGATCGAGCAGATGATCAGCATCGACAAACCGGTGATCGTCGACTGCCGCGTCGCCAATCTCGCCAACTGCTTCCCGATGATTCCCTCGGGCAAGGCACACAACGAGATGCTGCTGCCCGACGACGCCTCCGACGAAGCGGTGGCCAGCGCCATCTCCGACGAAGGCAAGGCATTGGTCTGACCCGATCAGGAAAGCTTGAGAACATCATGAACGCACAGAACGTCAATGCGCCGTCGGCCTATTTCCTGACCAGTGTCAGCGAGACGGAAGAAACCCACACGCTATCGGTCCTCGTGGACAACGAACCGGGCGTCCTTGCCCGCGTCATCGGGCTGTTTTCCGGCCGCGGCTACAACATCGACAGCCTGACGGTGTCGGAGACCGAGCACGAGAAGCACCTCTCGCGCATCACGATCGTCACCACCGGCACGCCGATGATCATCACCCAGATCCGCCACCAGCTCGATCGGCTGGTGCCGGTACACCGGGTGACCGACCTGACGCTCGTCGCCCAGCGCAACAATCTCGACAAGCCGCTGGAGCGCGAACTGGCGCTGGTCAAGGTCAAGGGTGCGGGAGAGAAGCGGCTCGAGGCGCTCAGGCTGGCGGACGCCTTCCGCGCCAGCGTCATCGATGCGACGACCGAGCACTTCACCTTCGAGATCACGGGACGCTCGTCCAAGATCGAGCAGTTCATCACCATCATGCAGCCGCTCGGGCTGGTGGAGGTCTCGCGTACGGGAATCGCCGCCGTCAACCGCGGCCCGGAAGGCATGTAGGGCGCGATCCGCCAGCGCCACAAAGCCACCAAAGCCCCGGCCACCCGGCCGGGGCCGCAACGACCCGTGACTTAGCCCCTCGGATCAAGCCCGCGAAAAACCCTTAAACGGAGCCGCCCCACGCGCTCCGTGCAGCTTCAGTGCTGGCTGCGCCCGAGAAGCCGTCGGCATCACCCGACGCGGCAAGGCGCGAACCACGCCTTTCATGGGCTTCAAACTATCGAGACGCTCACCGCTGCCGAAAACTCGAATAATCAAACAATTGCACCGGCATACCGCATTCGCTAACGTCGAGGTCGTTTCATTTTTCGGCTTAGCTGTTTATGGCCAGACTCAAAATCTCGACCCCGGCGGATCCCGCCATCTACCCGCTTCGCATTCTCGAAGCGCCCCATCCGGCAGAAACACGCATCGACAAAGGCGACATTCTGGCGGTTCTCGAACTGGTGGACGGCGCAAGAATACGCATGGCCAGTCCCGTAGCCGGCGTTCTCGTCGAATCTCCTGAGCCCGGCCGAATTTTCACGGAACGAGGCCGGATCGGCCTCATCGAACAGACTGAACACGCCTCCTCCCCGGCCTCCGCCGGACCATCTCCAGCCGCCGCCTGGAAGGCGTCACTGACCCTCGAGCAGATCAATCTCACGGAAACCACCTTTCGGCAGGCCTTCGGGTCCGCCTGCGATGGCGATCCGCAGCTCCATCCCGCCGACCGCGCGGTTCAAGCGGGTGTTCCCTTCAGTCAGATCCTGGAGCTGGAAAAGGCCGCCTATTCCAGGTCCCTTGGCACGGAAGGCAGTGCGGCGGGTCTCGCTGTCGCGACCGCCGGCTACCACCGGGAAACGGCGCGCCGGGACGGCTACGAGATCAAGTTGTTCGTGGACAACAAATCCACCAAACAGCTGCCCTTTTTCATACCCGCTTTCCTCGCGCCGCTGATCGACAGCATGATCGCGTGCGAGCCGGTCAAGTACTGGAAACTGTACGCGCTGGAGGAAGCCGCCAAGCGCCGTCCCCAGTCTTTCGAAAGCGCATGGGACTATGTTTTACCAGACATCGGGGAATTGCGGGCGGTCTGCTCCAGTCATCCGCCTGATTTTGACGCGCTGGCCAACACGGCGGCAGCGGCGTTCGGAAAAAGCGAGCTGGAGCGGGTCCTGAGATCCGGATTCTCGGATGACGGGCACCCGTCGGCTCCTCTGTGGTCGGCCTACGCGTCGCAGATTGAGGAAGCCTCGCCCGCAAGGGTACCGGACAGCAGAGCTGTCGGCCTGCATCCGGTCGATATCATCTGGCACAGCGAAACACCCCCCAGCACCAGACAACGGGATGTGGCGCTGGAGCGGGCCAGGAGAAACCTTGCGGGACACACGACGTCACCAGACGACTTGCCGGTGCAGTATTTGCAGGCGGCCTACGACAAGCACCTCGACTGCAGCGGCCTGTCGGCAGGCACCACACTGTGGAGCCGCTTCCGCATACCGATCGTCGTTGCCCTGCCGCTTGCGCTTGCAGCCGGCGTGATCGTGGCGCCCGACACGTTCGACGATTTCTTCGATACCGTCGGCAGCGGCTTCAATGAGATTGGCGAAGGGATGTCTTCGCAGTTGGGCGGTCGCGGCAGCGGTGTTGCAGATCGGTCCAAAGGTGGCAGCTCGACGAGGGCCGTCGCAGGCGAAACGTCAGCGGCATCCCGTGCCCGATGGACCGGACAAACCCCGATGACATTCTATCGGCCGCCGAGCCTGGCGAGCGTCGACAACGGCAAGACGCCCCGCCCCTCCGCAGCGACAAGGGCCGCCTTCCAGACCTGGCTCGAGGAATGAACATGCCCCGGCAGATCTCGACTCTTCTTGCCCTGATTGCGCTGCTGATCGTCTGCGCGGCCTCACTCACCGGCACGGCGCGCGCGGTGGAGTACGATTTCAAGGTGTCCGACAAGGACCTGAAAGCCTGCCACGTGAGGGTGAACGGATCCTGGGATGTCCGGATCAAGCTGTTATCCCTGCTCGGTGAGCCCGTTGTATCGACCCGCTTCCGCTACAGGTTCTCGCCGGGCCAGACTATTGTCTCGCTTCCCGCTCTCGACGGATCCCGCAGCTATTTCGAGACCAGTCTGAAGGATATTCCGTCGGACGTTCGTACGCTCGCTCGGCTCTACGACATCAAAATCAGGTTCAGGTTCAAGACCGGCCTTGTCCATCGTCCCTACGTCCACCTGGTATCGGATGTCGGAAATCCCGGAAAGCCGGATGGCAAAACCTGGTCCTTCAATGTGCCTGGATCGCCGGACTGGGCCAAATTCCTCACCAGCGAGCCCGGAGGCTCCTATCTGAGCGCCGCCGACGCGAAGAAGGCCTTTGCGTCGGGGTTGGCTCTCTCCGGAGCGGAAATCGTCTCGTGCAAGCTGACCGAATTCGATCTGCAGACCTGGTACGCCAAACACAGCAAGTGGCCGGAGGTGCGCGCAACCGAGATGGCCTACAATTATCTCGCAGATGCCATAGAGCGAAGCACCGGACTGAAGCCGCCCCGCTACCGCCCGCTTCACGTCAATTCCACCGTGCACACGGTTCGCGACAACATCCTCGAGGGCCAGACCGCCTGGCTGAAAAAATACCGGGAACGCTTGAAGAAGCTGCAGATGCTGCCCGAGCCATTCATTCCTGACGACAATCCTCGCCCACTGAAGACCGCGCTTGAGGAAGCGCCCCGGATTGTCCAGAAGGCCAGGGACCACGCCAGTCAGTGGGTATCGCCGGATACCGATCCGTCAGGCTTGCTGAAAGGCTATCCGCCCAAGGGCGCTCCGGCGGGCACCGAACTGGCTTCCGCGGATGACACGGCGAATTCCAAACCGAAGGCCAAGCGGACGTTGCCGCGAATGAAGGATCGGACAAAGGCCGGCTCGCGGAAAACCGAACGCTATTTCAGGCGGACTCGCGATCGAAACAGCACCCGATCCAGCAGCGGGAGTGGCTGGAAAAGCTACTATGTCGTTTATTATGGCGCTGACGACAGCGTCGATCCCGGAGAGCTTTATCCATCCAACTACCAGACGAAAAACGCCAAGCGCCGCCGCGTCGGCAAATACCTGCTCTATCAGATCCGAAGGTTCAAAAGAAACGGATTCGCGCGCTCCTGCTATACGACAAGCTCCGGGGTCGTCGTGGATGAATATCGCGTGAGACGAAGCCAGTTCAACAATCATTACAACAGGTTAAAGAGAAAGGAGGATAACGGCAATCCGATCAATGGCGATGTTGTGTTTCTGGGTGAATCGTCTGCCAAGAAAAAGGCCCGCGCGGTCGCAAACAACATGACCCGCTCAGCCAACCGAAAAGGCTGGTCCGTCATGAATGTGGAATACAAGCCAGACCTGCCGCCGAGGTGCCGCTAGCAAAGCCTCGGGGGGGCCGTTTGGACAACCGGACACCCGCCGCAATTTCGGGATCGCCGCCGTCAACCGCGGCCCGGAAGACGGGTAAAGCGTACAACCGGTTGCAAACGTGGGCGCCGGCGTCTCGCGCCGGCCCCGTAGCGCCGCAGCTTGACGCCCCGATTCGCCGCGCTTGATGCACGTCAACGCGCAGGGCACCGGTCTCTGCGACCCCGTCGTGGATAACCAGGCGAAAGGGATCCGGATGAGAAACATTGTCATCGTGCTGGCGGCGGCTCTCGCCCTTGCTTCGTGTCAGACGGCGCGCCAGGACCGGGCGCTCACGGGTGCCGCGATCGGCGGGGCGGCGGGTGCCATCGTCGGCGGCGTGGCCGGAAAATCGGGCGGTGCCGCTGTCGCGGGCGGCGTCATCGGTGCCGCCACGGGCGCCATCATCGCCGACGCGACCCGCCCGGGCCGTTGCTACTACCGCGACCGCCGCGGCAAAAAGGTCTACGTGCGCTGCCGCTAGAACCGGCAACAGGCCATGAGCGCCCGGGCTTGTCCCGGACGCTCACCTGCGCACATCCCCCAAGACGGACGGTCGGACAAACCGGATTGATCGGCACTTTTCCGGACAGGCACGCGCTGCCGGCCGCGCCCATGACGCGCTGCGGCAAAAGGCACCGCAACTTCCGTTGATCTCCGCGCTCAATGGCGTATATGTCTGCGCACGCGCCCCCTCCCCGGTCGCCATGCCGCATCATGCGGCACGTCCCCTCGCAGATTGAACAGCCGAAAGAAGAATGCCATGAGCAAGGTCCTGTCCCGGCCGAAAAACCAGATCCGCTGGCTGCTGCTTGAAGGCATCTCCCCCACCGCACGCGCCGTGCTCGAAGCCAACGGCTACACCAACATCGAGCAGATCAGCACGGCCCTGGACAAGGACGCCCTGGTCAAGGCGATCCGGGATGTCCAGGTCTTGGGCATCCGCTCGCGCACGCAGCTGACCGCCGAGGTTCTGGAAGCCGCCAATGCGCTGGTCGCGGTGGGCTGTTTCTCGGTCGGCACCAACCAGGTCGACCTGAAGGCCACCAACCGGCGCGGCATTCCGGTGTTCAACGCGCCCTTCTCCAACACCCGTTCGGTGGCGGAGCTGACAATCGCCGAAATCGTCATGCTGATGCGCGGCGCGTTCCAGAAATCCATCGCGGCCCATGACGGCCGCTGGATCAAGTCCGCCGCCGGATCGCGTGAGGTGCGCGGCAAGACGCTCGGCATCGTCGGCTACGGCAATATCGGCACCCAGCTCGCGATGCTGGCCGAGGCAATGGGCATGTCGGTGATCTATCATGACCGCACCGACAAGCTGCGCCATGGCAACGTGGAGCCTGCCAAGAGTCTCGACGATCTGCTCGAACGCTCCGACGTGGTGTCGCTTCATGTGCCGGACACTTCGGAGACCCGCGGCATGTTCGGCGCGGCGGAGCTGGCGAAGATGAAGCCCGGCAGCTACCTGATCAACAATGCGCGCGGGTCGCTCGTCGACATCGACGCGCTCGTTGAGGCGCTCGAGAGCAAGCACCTGGCCGGCGCAGCCATCGACGTCTTCCCCAGCGAGCCGAAGTCCAACAAGGATGAGTTCGTGTCGCGCCTGCGCGGCTTCGACAACGTCATCCTGACGCCGCATGTCGGCGGCTCGACCGAGGAAGCACAGGAGCGCATCGGCGAGGAAGTCGCAAAGCGGCTGGTGGAGTATTCCGACGTCGGATCGACCATCGGTGCGGTGAATTTCCCGCAGGTGCAACTACCCAAGGGTACCGACAACACCCGCTTCATTCAGGTTCAGACGAATGCCCCGGGCGAACTCGGCAAGCTCAACGATCTGTTCGCCAAGCATGCGCTCAACATCGCTGCCCAGCATTACCAGACGGACGGCGAAATCGGCTATGTCGTCGTGGATGTGGATGGCCAGCTGGAAAACGCCGTCGATATTCTCAACGAGATCCGCACGCTCTCGGGCACCATCCGCGCCCGGCTGCTGAACCGGGTCTGAATGAGCGGGCGTCCCGCGCGCGCGGTATGCCCTAGCCGATCTCCCGGATCAGCGTTTCCAGTTCGCCCAAATGGATGATCTCGCGGAACCGCGGCGCGGCGCGCGGCGGTTCCTCGTGCTCCAGCGTCCAGGTCAGCGCATGGGGCACATAGACGCCCCAGCTTCCGGCACGAAGGGCGGGCATCACGTCCGACTTCAGGGAGTTGCCGACCATCATGGCATGTTCGGCGCCATCGCCATGCCGGCTGAAGATCCGCTCATAGGTCACCGCCTGCTTCTCCGAGACGATCTCCACCGCATCAAAGAAATCGCCCAGGCCCGACTGCGCCAGCTTGCGCTCCTGATCGAACAGATCCCCCTTGGTGATCAGCACCAGCCGATAGGCATCGGTCAGCCGTTTGAGAACGTCATGGGCATGCGGCAGCGGCTCGACCGGGTGGCTGAGCATCTCGCGCCCGGCCTCCAGGATCTTGCCGACAACGTGTGATGGCACCCGGCCGCCGGTCACCTCGATGGCCGTCTCGATCATCGACAGGGTGAACCCCTTGATGCCGTAGCCGTAGTGCGCGAGGTTGCGCCGCTCCGCCGCCAGAAGCCGTTCGGACAGGTGGTCGGCTTCGGCAAATTCCGCCAGAAGCCTTGTGAACCGGTCCTCGGTCAGACGAAAGAACTGTTCGTTTTCCCAAAGCGTATCGTCGGCATCGAAGCCGATGGTGGTCAGCGGAACGGAGCGCGCGGGCATGTTGACGATGGATCAGCTAGTCGCCGGGTGCTTCGGACGCATCGGATGTCTCCGGCGCCGCGTCGACGTTCTTCTTGGCGTCGGCCTTTTCCTGCTTCGCGGCGAGCCGCTCGGCTTTCTTGGCCGCCTTCGCACGATCGCGCTCCATCCGCTCGAAATTGTAGTTGGGTTTTCTCGCCATTGGCTCTCCTTGGATCGCGGCCGCATCAGCCACAACGGCTGACCACGCGATCCGTACCCGGCGGTTTACCACATACCGCGCGCCGGGGCACGCCTCTGCGCGAGATGCCCACGCAATTGCCTCCGCGGCCGAAAGAGCGGCCGCGGACAGAACAAGAAACGCTGCCCAAGGTCGGACTCCGATTTGCCGCTTGACCAGCCCCGGTCTCTGCGGTTAGATGCCGAACCGTACGGTACGGTACCGACACGAAGCGCCCTCCACACCCGGATGCGCGGATCGGAATCGGCCGCTGCAGACAGCACAGCGCATTAAGCGCGCACCAACAGGCAGGCGCGAAACGCGCCCGGGGAAACGTCGACAATGCCGCAGGCAGGCCGCATCGCAGAGCAGTCCGAGAGCGCCGCGTTCACGCCGCGCCAGGGCGATGTGCTGGCCTGCGCGCTGGACTTGCTGGTGGCCGGCGGCGAGAAGGCGCTAACGACGGCCGGACTGGCCCGCGCCGCCAATTGCTCCAAGGAAAGCCTGTACAAATGGTTCGGCGACCGCGACGGCCTGCTGGCCGCCGTGATCACCTTCCAGGCGTCGAAGGTCCGCACACCGGGCAACGACACGCAGGCACCGAGCGCCGAGGCCTATCGCGATCGCCTCGAGACGTTTGCCCAGAACCTGCTGGAGGTTCTCTCGGGCGACGTCTCCCTGGCGCTCAACCGGCTGGCCATCGGCCAGGCGTCGCGCACCGAAGCACCGCTCGGACGGCTGCTGATCGAACGCGGCAAGCGCACGGTCAACGCCCGTGGCCAGGCGCTGCTTGAGACGGGCCGCCGCTTCGGCTATCTCGCCTTCGACGATGCAACCGATGCCTACCGCACGTTCTACGGCCTCATCGTGCGCGACGTGCATCTGCGCCTGATGCTCGGCGAACGGCTGGATGGCGCGGACGCCGAGTTCGACGCCCAGGCGCGGCAGGCGGTCGAAAAATTCTACCGGCTGTTCGGCACCACGCGGTCCGGATAGCGAGACACCACGTTCGACAAACCAGGGACCGGTCACTGGCCCCCAATACACCCTCCCGCGATGCGGGACGGCACTCAAGAGAGGAAGACCAATGCGCGTTTATTACGATCAGGATGCGGACCTGAACCTCATCAAGGGCAAGAAGGTCGCCATCATCGGCTACGGATCCCAGGGCCGCGCCCATGCGCTGAACCTGAAGGATTCCGGCGCCAAGGAACTCGCCGTCGCGCTGCGCGAAGGCTCCACCACGGCGCTGAAGGCCGAAGCCGACGGCTTCAAGGTCATGAGCGTGGCCGATGCCGCCGCCTGGGCCGACCTGATGATGATGGCAACGCCGGACGAGCTGCAGGGCGACATCTACCGCGACCACATCGCCGACAACATCCGCGACGGCGCCGCGATTGCCTTCGCGCACGGCCTGAACGTCCACTTCGGCCTGATCGAGCCCAAGGACACCGTTGACGTCCTGATGATCGCGCCGAAGGGCCCGGGCCACACCGTGCGCGGCGAATACGAGAAGGGCGGCGGCGTGCCGTGCCTGGTCGCCGTTCACCAGGACGCTTCCGGCAACGCGCTCGACCTCGGCCTCGCCTATGCGTCGGGCGTC
>JBFHII010000059.1:0-9966 GCA_041596535.1 Breoghania sp.
ATGGCGTGCCGCGACGCGCTTAAACAGCGTCGCGGGTTCGGCATCCAGCCAGTAGCCGCGAAATTCCGCCGACGCGGCGTGGGCCACCCGGGTGATGGCATCGCGCTCCTCGGGCTGCGCGAAAACGGAATCGGCAATCACGCTGTGGCCGGCGGCGAGCGCCGCGCGGGCCTTCTCGGCCACCCGTGCATAGACCTCCATCGAGATCTGCTGGCTGTAGGCTTCCGGCGGCAGCGCATCGGTGGGAGCGAGGCCGAACATGGTCTTGCGCTCCACATCGGAGCGCAGCACGATGGCGCCGGGCGGATGGCCCAGGTCGGGCGCGATGGCACGCGCAAGCGTGGTTTTCCCGGTGCCGGACAGCCCTCCGATGGCGACCAGCACCGGCGTGGCCGGTTCGAGGAACCTCTCGGCGAACTCGAAGTGCCGCACGGCCTCCGCGCGCGCCGCCCGCAGGGTGTCTCCCTCCAGGTGAGGCAGCCGCGCAACGGTGACCTTGGCGCGAATGGCCGCGCGCATCATCATGTAGAAGGGAAGCGCGCCCAGATCCTCGAGATCGGAGATCTTGTGCGTGATCAGCAGGTAGTGCTTCAGCACGCGGTTTGCGATGCGCCGGTATCCGCGGTCCCACAGGTCCATCAGGACGAACGCGAGATCATACAGCACGTCGCCCGTCGCCACCCTGTCGTCGAATTCGATGGCGTCGAACAGCACCGGCTTGCCGTCGAGCAGCACGATGTTGCCCAGATGGCCGTCACCGTGACAGCGCCGGATGAAGCCCGTGCGGCCGCGCTGGCTCATCAGCGGTTTGACGCGGGCGTGGATCGCATTTGCCTCGGCGCTGAGCATGCGCACCCGGTTCGGCTCGAACAGGTCCGGTTGGGCCAGGAACGCGACCTTGTTCTGGCAGATGTAGTCTTCCAGGTCGTCGATCCATTGCTCGGCCGGCATGCGCGGCGCGCGCGCGTGCGACTGGGCGAAGATCTCCGCGAGGTCGACCGCCAGATCCTCGCTCAACTGACCGCGGTCCGCGACCTGGTCGAGGGTCATCGCCTCATCGAAGCGGTGCATGTCGACCAGCCACTCGACCGGCTCCCCGCCGCCGCCGATGGCGAGCGTGCCGTCGTCTTCACGGGTCACAGCGACCACGCCGCGATAGATCGTCGGCGCGTTGGGCCTGTTGACCGCGACTTCGGTCTCGCAGGCCAGCTTGCGCTTTTCGAGCGTCGAATAGTCGAGAAACGGAAACGTGACCGCGCGCTTGAGTTTCAGCGCGCGGGACCCGGCAAGGAAGACCACCGAGGCGTGGGTGTCGATGCGCGTGACCGGAGCATCCGTGCCATGGGCTTCGGGACTGGCGAGCAGCGCGAGAACGTCCATTTGCGGGTCGGACAAGGACAAGGTGATGGTGCCTTCCGGAACATGCGATGGAACGGGAGCCTGACGTGGTCGCGCACTATGGCAAGTCCGCGGCCGGCCGGCGTTGACATTTGTCAATGTGAGCACGGCGGTTTCTGGCAGGCTGACTGCCGGCGGTCCGTGCCCGGGCGGCGGAGACCCGTCCGCAAGGCCATTGTGCTGCCAAGAAGATGCCGGATCAATGGGGGCGCCACGCGCGTGGCGGGACGAGACCCGGTAATCCGGGTAACCACGAGGCGACCGCCTGCCACGATGCCGGAAACGCCGCACGGACCGAAACAGGACGACACTGACAGAAACCGATAGATGGTTGAGGAGGCCATGCAGCATGAGCGACACGTCGGGGCTCAAGAAGATCCGTTTGAATCTGGCTCGCACCCACGAGCATCCCAACGGCTCGAGCCGGCACGGTTACGAGTTCGCCGCGCCACTGTCCGAGGACGGGCATATCGATGCCGCGGCCTGGAAGAAGATGCGCGATCATTGCCGGGTGCGCCGCTTCTGGGGCGACGAGGATGAGGATATCGGCCACCTCCTGCGCCGGCCGGGCGGGTCCTGGGCGTTCCACTACGACGTCGATGGCGATGAGGATGATGAAGCCGGTTACCGCTTCGCCGCGCATGCTTTCAAGCCCGGCGAGTATGTATCGATCCGCGACGAGGACGGCGAACTGCACCCGTTTCAGGTCGTGACCGTGCAGGATGCTTGATGGTTGCACCGCGTATGCGCGGAAGCTGCGCGACGGGAGCCTGTCGCTTGACGGTTTGACTCCCCGTGCGACGGCAGGCGTTGCAACCACCTTTGCGTCCTGAAAAGAAGCTCCCGAACGCCGGGCGATAACCCGCCGGGCGTGGCCATTTGCGCCGTGGCGCGGATGAACAGGGCCGCACCGCCGGGTGCGACCTTTCTTGCGCGGCTTACCTTCTTTAACGAATTGTCATAATTATCGATGCTATGCCCGGGCATACGGTGCCGAAACAACAGCATTGGCGTCAGCCGTGCGCCCCGGGCCAGTCTCGTTCTCCCGTCGCATCATGGGACGACGAGCGGATGATCGCGATGGTGTTTGGCCTCGCGCCCCGTTGGTTCGAAGGATGGGACGAAACGCAATGGAATCAATACTGGGTCTGGAATCCGGCTGGCGGCCCGGATTGATTGGTCGCATCATCGAGATGCACGCGCGCTTCTTCGCGCGCAGCTGCGACTTCGAGCAGGGTTTCGAGGCGCAGTTGGCGCGGGATCTCGGAGCCTTCTTCAAGTCCTACGACCCAGAACGCGACTTCGTGCTGGCGGCCCTTCAGGATGACCGGATCTCCGGATCGATCGTCGTCGACGGCCAGGGTGCGCGCGCAGCGGACAACCAGGCCGAGTTGCGCTGGTTCATTGTTGACCCGCCGGGCCAGGGCATCGGCCGCAGGATGCTCGCCGCGGCGATTGACCACGTTGATCGGGTCGGGTTCGACAGCTGCCGTCTGTCGACCTTCCAGAATCCGGAAGAGGCACGCCGGCTCTACGAAGAGTTCGGATTCACGTTTGCCGGGGAACACGAGGCCGAGGTCTGCGGCGTGGTGCGGCCCATGCAGGACTATCTCAGGACGCGGTCCTGACCGGCTTGCCGGCCTCCTGCGCGGCGGCAACCGGCAGGGTAACGGTCACCACCATTTCGTCGCCGGGCGTCGGATGGATGGAAAACCCCAGCGTCTTGCACATCTCCAGCATGACGGTGTTTTCCTTCAACACCTCGCCGGTAATCGTCTCGATTCCGTCGGCGGCCGCATAGCGGATGATCATCTTCATCAGCGCCCAGCCCAGGCCCTTCCCCTTCAGCGAGGACTGCACGAGGATGGCATATTCGCCGTTCTTGTGATCGGGATCGGCATGCAGCCGCACCGCGCCCAGCAGTTCTCCGTCGGCCTTGTCGAAGGCGGCGAAGGCCATCGCGCGAGAATAGTCGAGCTGTGTCAGCCGGGCCAGGAAGGCATGGCTGAAATCGCGCACCGGAGCGAAGAAGCGCAAGCGCAGGTCCTCGGCGCTGATCGTCTCGAAGAAGGCCTTGAACAGGTTCTCGTCCTCGGGCCGCACGGGCCGCACGAAGGCCGTCGATCCGTCCTTGAGTTCCAGTGTCTGTTCCCATTCCTTGGGGTAGGGGCGGATTGCCAGGCGCGTGTTGGCGAGGCGTCCGGGCACCGCCTCGGGATGTGCCACGCTGATGCGGACATTCTGCACCAGCACCCCGTTGGCATCGACGCGAAACGGGTTGAGGTCCATCTCGCGAACCTCGGGAACATCAACGGCAATCTGTGACAGCTTCACCAGCGTCAGCGCCACCATTTCGGCCTTGGCCTGATTCTTCCCGACGCGATAGAGACCGGAGATCCGGGTCCGTTCGAACAGCGCCCGGGCAAGATTGAGATCCCGCGGCGCCAGATCGAGCGCGAAATCCCCGGCCACCTCGACGGCCTCGCCGCCCTGGCCGGTGACGATGATCGGGCCGAACACCGGATCGTCGGCGATGCCGGCAAAGAGGTCGGTGCCGGGCCGCTGCGAGGCCGTGGGCTGGACGATGACGCCCGTCAGTTCGGCGTCCGGCTGGGTCTTCGCGAAGTGATCGAGGAGCTTTTTGGCGGCGTCTCGAACGGCCTCGGCGCTGCGCAGGCCGACCACGCTGCCGTCGGTTTCGGGTGCGAATGGCAGGTCCGGAGACGCGATCTTGACCGTGCAGTCTTCGGTCGACTGGAACAGCAGCCGCGCGGCCTTCATGGCTTCCTCGGCATCGGAGGCGAGGATCGTGTCGATGCAGGCGATGCCATAGGCGGCCAGCACGTCATAGCACTCGGTCGGCGTCAGCCAGGTGCGCTTCGCCGCGAGCGCCTGGGCGACGATCGCGCGGACCTTGCCGGGTTCGGGCGTGAAGTCGGTCTGCACGCTGGGCGGGCTGGCCATCAGCTGCTTCTTGGCTTCCGCGTAGCGTGCGAGATACATGAAGGCGCGCACGGCCTCCGCCGGCGAGCGCGAACACGGAACCCCCGCAGCCTCCAGGATGCGCCGGGCCTGGGCGTCGCTGGTGATCATCGCACCGAGCAGCGCCTTGCGCTGGAGCGGCCGCATGTGGGCGGTCTGGGCCGCCTTGGCGATGGATTTCGCGGTCGCCGTGATTGGCACAAGCGCCGTCGGGGCGGCGACCACGAGCACTCCGTCGACGGCGCGGTCGGCGAGCAAGGCGGCGATGACGGTCTCGTAGGCGTCCCCCTCGGCGGCAGCGCTCAAGATCACCGGGTTGGAAGCCTGTCCTTCACCCGCGACGCAGGCGGCGATGGCGCCAAGTGTTTCCTCGCCGGGCAGTGCCAGCAGGCCGCCCTGCGCGCGCAGGGCGTCGGCCGTCATCGTGGCCAGCGCCTGACCGTTGGAGACGATCGCCAGCCTGCGGCCGGCGGTGGGCCGAAGCCGGGTAATGGTTTCCACCGCATCGAACAGCTCGTCGAGCCCGTCGACACGCAGCATGCCGGCGCGCCGGAACACCGCCTCGTAGACGGCGTCGACGCTGGCAAGCTGGCCAGCGTGCGTCTGTCCCAGCCCGTGCGTGTCCGTGCTGGTGCCCGAGCGAATGACGACAATGGGTTTGACGCGCGCGGTGGCCCGCGCGGCGGAGAGAAATTTTCGGGCGTTGGCGATCGCCTCCATGTGCACCAGCACGGCGGTCGTGGCGGCATCGGCGGCGAACCAGTCGAGCAGGTCCGCGGAATCCACGTCGACACGCTGGCCCAGCGAGACCACGTGCGAGAAGCCGACGCCGTGGCCCGAGGCCCATGCCAGGGTTGCATTGATGATGGCGCCGGACCGCGCCACCAGCGCCAGATTGCCATCCGGCGCCGCGCCCACCGCGAGATGCGCCTGAAGCGCGTGTTCGGGGGTGGCGACGCCGATGCTGCCCGGCCCGACGAGGCGTAGCGTATAGGGCTGCGCCGCCTTGAGGACGGCGGTGACCACCTCCTGGGACCAGATCTCGTATTCGCCGGAAATCATCAGGGCGGCGCGCGTTCCGCCGGCGCCCAGCTGGGCGATCATCCCGGCGGCGGGTTCCGGACCGCAGACCAGAATGGCCAGATCGGGCATCTGTTTCAGGTCGGAGAGCGAGGCCTGCGTCTGGAAGGCGCCATGCACGTCCTCGCCAAAGCCCACGAGGGTGACCGGCGCCAGATAGCCGCTGTCCGCGATCCGGTCGAGCAGGCAGGTCAGCGCCGCCTTGCCGATGGTATTGGGCCCGACAAGGGCGATGGAGGTCGGCCTCAGCAGGCCGTCCAGATTCCGGATCGTCATCGGTTCCCGGCTCCGTTGGCCAGCGGTTGCAGCACGTCGCGCTCGCGAGGAGAAGCGGGAACGCACGTCCGAAGCGGTATCATGCCGCTCTGGCGGGAACTATCAAGTCATCAAACACATATGGGTGATGCCGGACGTCCTGTGCCGTGGACAAGCCGCGTCCGTGCCCGGCATGCCCGGCCGCAACAAAAAAAGGCGCCGCGGTTTCCCGCGTGCGCCTTCGCGTTGCGATTCCGCGGCGCGCAAGGGCGCGCGCCTGGACGGGTCAGTGCGCCATGAGCACGGGAACCGTCATCGAGGTCAGCATGGTGCGGGTCACGCCACCGAGCACGAACTCGCGCATCCGGCTGTGGCCGTAGCCGCCCATCACAACGAGATCGACCGCATTGTCGGAGATGAAATTCAACAGCGCGTCGCCGACGCGCGTCTGCGGCGTGGAGATGGTCTCGACGGTCACTTCCAGCCCGTGCCGGCTGAGATAGGTCGCCAGGTCCGCTCCGGGTTCGCCGGCGCGCGGCTGTCCCTTGTCGACGATCACCACGCTGACCTTCTTGGCCAGCGCCAGCACCGGCAGGGCCGCGTGCACCGCGCGCATGGCGGTCTGGCTGCCGTCCCAGGCAATCATCACGTGATCGGTGGAGAACGCCGGGCTGCCGATATAGGGCACCAGCATCACCGGAACGCCGCTCTCGAACAGCGCCGCCTCGATCAGCATCTCGCGCATCGGCTCCGAGACCTTGCCGTCGTCCTGACCCATCACGATGAGATCCGAGATCCGGGCCTGGTTGATGAAGGGATCGGAGGCGCCGCCGGAGACGATGTTGGCCGTGCGGGCCTCCCAGCGGACGCCGTTGCGTTTTGCCGTTGCCTTGAAGTCCTCCAAGGCGGTGTTTGCGGCCTCCATTGCCTGTCCTCGGGCCACATCAAGGAAGTCCGACGGCATTGGCGCGGAAACGAAGCCGGGCATGACCGGATCGAAGGCCAGCGCGAGGCCGGTCACATGCGCATCGGTTGTCTGTGCCAACTCCATTGCCACCTTGACGGCGTGGCGCGGACCGTTCAGGTCCACCAGCGTGATGATGTCTTTCAATGCCATGGTCGTTTCACCCTCTCTTGAAGCGGCCCGCTGGAGCGAGCTCGGTCAAACAATGCGGCAGGCGTCTCCACTCATCATTGATAATGATCAACCCCGACGTCACGAACCTCGCGGAGGCAGGGGAGCGCCGGTTGGGCGTGGGGTACGGCAGCCTCCGTTCAAGGCTCGGCCGTCCTGCGCCGGTAGCGTGCGGCTTCCGCGGGGCGGCCGAGCCCGATCAGCGTGGCGACCAGAGCCTCCTGCGAAGCCGCCGCGTCCGGGTGGATCGCCAGCGCCGTCTTGAAGGCCGCTGCAGCCTGCTCCGGTTCCCCGCGGGTCCGCGCAAGCTCGCCCAGCAGGTGCCAGGCTGGCCACAGCGTGTGCCTGTCCTCGAGCGCGTGACGCGCCTGCGCCGTAGCCTCGTCGTCGTTGCCGGCGCGATGCAGCATCTCCGCCAGAATGAACCGCTGGCCGGCCAGCTTCGGGAATTTTTCCAGCAGCTGCCGCACCAGCGTGATGGCGCGGGTCGTGTTGCCCTTGCTGAAGGTGGCGACGGCGCGATACTCGAGGATCTTCGGATGACCCGGCTTGCGCAGCTCCGCCTGCATCAGCGTGTCCAGGCCCGCATCGAACTGCCCGCGCCTGATCTGGCTGCGCGCCACCTCCAGCCACGGCTCGAAATGCGGGTCCGCTGTCGCCTCCAGCCTGGCGGCCAGCGTGTCCGCCGCGTAATCCGCGCCGCCGCTGGTGTGGCGCAGCACGGCCGTGGCCTTGTAGATCACCTGCTCGTCCGCATCGAGGCCGTGATGCGGGTCCTGCAGGAACACCTCGGCGACCTCGGTGGACTCCTTGGCGATGGGCGCGGTGAGATCAGCCGAACCGGGATCGCGCACGATCTTGTGGTCGGTCATAATCACCTCGATCACATCCTGGGTCCGCCGCGCCGGCATGTGGCAGGTGGTGCAATCGGCATCCGCCGCGATCACCGGATGGCTGGTCTGCGCGGGGCTCATGCGCGGCTGCCCGGCGTCGTCGGCCTCGTGGCAGGTGAGGCAGGCGGCGTGATAGTGGCCGGCGCGCGCCTCGGGCGGAATCTTGACGTGCGGATCGTGGCAGGTCAGGCATCCCAGCTTGCCCTCGCTCTTGATGAAGCAGGCGCTCTGTTCCAGCCGGTAGGGATGATGATTGATCTCGAAGCGCTCCGGGCGGGGGCGGTTCGCGGCCTCCACGTCCATCTGGGCGATGAAATCGGTCAGCTTTTCGCCGGGGCGGAAAGAATAGGCGTCGCGGCCGAAGCGGCGCACGGCCGGCACGGCGACGATGGGCTGCATGTGACAGCCGTAGCAGATGCTGTAGAGCTCCTCGCGCGGCAGCCTGGACGGATTGACGATCGCCGCCCTGATGTCCTCGAGCGGCGCCTCGCCCTGCAGCGCCAGGCCCGCGTGCTCCGCGCCCGGGCCGTGGCAGCGTTGGCAGCCGATGCCCTGCGGCAGGTCCTGCGGGAAATGTTCCGGCATCGCATAGGCATCGCTGCCGGCCTCAACCTCGGGGAAGGCGTTGTGGCAGAACATGCACTGACGCCGCACGGTGCGCTGCAGGCCGGGATGCGGCAGCGTCTCGAACCCGGGGCCCATGCGCCACACGCCTTCGCGCGTGTACCAGGCGAGCGGCAACTGGAACATCATGCCGTCGTTGGTGCGGTAGAGGTAGACCCGCGTGTGGTGGCCGGAGCCGAGAATCCAGTCGACCTTCTGCTCGAACAGATTGATGCGGACGCCGTCGTCCGCGACCTGGTAGCGGCGGAACCAGTATTCCTCGCCGCGCAGCTCCATCTCGTAGTGGCGCCCGGTCGCGGCGTTGTAATAGTGGTTGTTCTCGAAATCCTCGATGATCTTCTCGGGCGACGGCCGGTAGAAGCTCTTGGCCATGCCCATGGCCTTGAACGACTGCGCCTTGTCGTCGTGGCACAGCGCGCAGGTCGCATCGGGCACATAGCCGGCGGCGGCGCCGGAGGTCACCGCGATGTTCCATTCGTCAAGCGTTCCGGAGACGGCGGCCAGCGCGGCGACGGGGTCATCGGCGCGCGCGGGCGCGGGCGCGCCGAGCGCCAGCAGCAGCGCGGCGCCGGCCGCGCGGGCAACGATCCGAAATCTGCGCATGCTTTCGCCGGAACCGTGCAGCCGGGTCATCACGGCATCCCCTGAAATCACTCAAACACAATGATCCGCGACGTTATGGGACCGCCGCCCCGCTGGCAACATGGCGCGAACACGCCGCGGCGCGCAGGCGATCTGATCGCCTCACACTGCCTTCATCACCTCGCGGGCGATGATCAGGCGCTGGATCTCGGATGTGCCCTCGTAGATCGTGGTGATGCGGGCGTCGCGGGCGTAGCGTTCCAGCGGATAGTCGCGGATGTAGCCGGCGCCGCCGTGCATCTGCAGCGCGGTGTAGGTGGCCTTCTGCGCGGCCTCGGAGGCAAACAGCTTGGCCATCGACGCCTCGCGGGCGAACGGCTTGCCGTTTTCCTTGAGCCATGCGGCCTGCAGGATCAGAAGCCGGGCGGCCTCAAGCTCGGTCTCCCGGTCGGCGATCATCCACTGGATGCCCTGCATGTCGGCGATGGCCCGGCCGAACTGCTGGCGCTCCTTAACGTAGGCCTTGGCGGCATCCATGGCCGCGCGCGCCACGCCGAGCGCCAGGGCCGCGATGCCGATGCGGCCGCCCGCGAGTTCGCCGACGGCGATGCGAAACCCGTCGTTGAGCTCGCCCATCAACGCCGAAGCGGGAATGCGGCAGTCGTCGAACACCACCTCGTTGGTGACGGAGCCTGTCTGGCCCATCTTCTTTTCCGCCTTGCCGATGATCAGGCCCGCCGTGCCGGCCTCCACCAGAAAGCACGAGATGCCCTTGCCCTTGGGCGCGTCCGGGTCGGTGACGGCCCAGACGACGAAGACGCCGGCGTATTCGCCCGACGTGATGTAGAGTTTCGAGCCGTTGAGCACCCACTCGTTGCCATCCATCACCGCGCGGGTCTTCATCGACGAGGGATCAGAGCCGGCCCCCGATTCCGTCAGGCAGAAGCCGCCGGCCGGATAGGTGCCGTCGCAAAGTTTCGGCAGGTAGGCGGCCTTCTGCTCGGGCGAGCCCACGGC
>JBFHII010000060.1:0-9929 GCA_041596535.1 Breoghania sp.
ACTAGATTTGCAATGTCTTGTGAAGGCGGGGACTAACCCTTATAATATTGGTGTATATGTAGGTAATTATGTCTATATAATATACAGTAGGTCATTTGTATATATAACGAAATTAATCTGTTCCGGTGCTTCTCTTGGTCTCGCTACCGGGAGTGGAGACGCTCATGAAGCGAATGCTTGTTTTTTTCATTGTCGCCGCGGCTGCCATGGGAGCGGTTCCCGACTGGACCCCGAGGGCGCTTGCGGAGCAGGAGGACACGATCGTGCGCGTGGCCGCCGATCCGTGGTGCCCTTATAACTGCGCCCCCGGCGACCCCGAGCCGGGCTTTCTGATCGAGGTCGGTCGTGAGGCCCTGGCGCTGTCGGGATACAAGCTGCAATACGAGGTGATGCCGTGGAGCCGGGCGCTGCGCGAGGCGCGCGTCGGCTACGTGGATGCGGCCGTAGGTGCCACGCGGGCGAACGCCCCGGCGCACACGTTCGGCGCGACCATGCTGAGCTCCGACGAGACGATGATCTTCGTGCGCGCGGGCGAGAACTTCGATTACCAGGGCGTGGAGTCGCTGAAGGACCTGCGACTGGGTGTCATCAAGGACTACACCTACGACGACAATGGGCCGATCGACGCCTATATCGCCGACAACCGCGGCAATCTCGACCGGGTGATTTCGGTCTCCAGCCACTCCAACCTCGGCCTGCTGTTCCGCATGCTGCTGGCGGGACGGATCGATGCGTTCCTCGAGAACCGCTTCGTGGGCAGCTATCAGGCTTCCCTGCTCAGTGTGGGCGACAGGATCGCCATGGTGCCGACCGGGGCGGTCGACTACGTCTCCTTTGCGTTCACGCCGAGTCCCCGTGGCAAGATGCTGTCCGCCGCCCTGGAATCGGGCGTCAGCCGGCTGCGCGAGAACGGTGTTTTCACGGCAATTCTCAACCGCTACGGCCTGAACGATCTGCCGCAGTAGCCGTTCGTTGTGACGCGCCCGGCGCGGTGCGCACGGCGCTTCAGTCAGGCGCGTGACCCGCGGTGGCGGCAGGCGTTCCGGCGGACGATTTCCCACAGCCTGAAAATAATTCGATGCGGCGGCGGAACCCTTCGCGCGGTGAGCCGTTGTCGTCGTGTACCTGCTTCGGATACGCCGAAGCAAACGTCCTGCCATCCGATTATGCGGCGGCGGCGTGCGATCCCTTTCGCGCGGTCGCCTGCGCATGGCCGGAAGCGCAGTCGTCCCGATCCGCAAGGTGCGTCCCCCGCGGCCCGGGACCCAACGGAGAAGACCATGAACAAGAATGCGCTATACGGGATCATCGCCGTGCTTGTCGTCGCTGCCGGCGTGCTTGGCTACCAGTACTACGAGGAGAGCCAGAAGACCTCGGGCATCGAGGTCAGCGTCGGTGAGAACGGTCTTTCCGTGGAAACAAAATAAGCCGAACGGCCCGCACCGTCCGTTGACGGTGCGGTGGCGGGCCTACCAGAACAAGGACCCCTCGCAATGACCCTCGGTACCATTCTGCTCATCATTCTCGTTCTCGTGCTGATCGGCGGCGTCTCGGGCCGTTTCGGCGGCTATGGCTATGGCTTCGGCCACGGCGGCGTCGGCGTGCCGGGCCTGCTGCTGATCATCGTTCTCGTGCTGTTGCTGATGGGACGGATCTGACCGGTCTCACAGCTGCTCGACATACTCGTCGAAGGCCAGTTTCACCGTGTCGATGTGGTCGCGCATGCCGTCCTGGGCACCGCGCCTGTCGCCGCGCAGGATTGCCTCGACGACTCTTGCGTGTTCGGCCTGTGATTGTGCCAGCCGCCCCAGTGCGCGGAACTGTGCCCGCCGGAAGGGCGCCAGCCGCATCCGCGTCGCGCGGGTGAGATCCGCCAGGTAGCCGTTGTGGCTGCCGTCATAGATCGCGTTGTGAAACAGCTCGTTGAGCGCGTGATAGCGCATCGGCTCGCCGGCGCGCATTTCCACCGCCATTCCCGCCAGAAGCTCCTCGAGCGCCCGACGCTCCCCGGCGTTCATGTTCCGCGCCGCAAGGCCCGCGCACACCGCCTCCAGTTCCGCCATGGCGACGAACATGTGATCCAGCATCTGCGTGGAAAGCCTGGCCACGAAGCTGCCCCGGTGCGGCCGCATCTCCACCAGCCCGCTGGTCTCCAGTTGCCGCAGCGCTTCGCGGACCGGCGTGCGTGAGGTGTTGAACCGCGCGGCGAGGCTCATCTCGTCAAGCTGCTGGCCCGGCTGCAGCGTTCCGGCGACGATCTCGTCGGCCAGCTGCAGACGGATGTCTTCCGCCCGTGTCCGGTTCCGGGCGGGTGCTTTCTTGCTGGGCTCCGGAGTTGGGGTGGTCATCGGGTGCTGTGCGGCGCGGGGCCTGCGATCCTCGCTGATGTTACCGGGCGGGCGCGGAAGCGTCCTGGTCCATGGTGCTGACGTGGGCGGCGGCAACCTTCCAGCCGTCGTCCGTGCGGATCCATGTCTGCATCTGCCGGCCGATGGTTCCGGGGGCGGTGTCGCGGACATACAGCGTCGAGGCGACGGCGGTGTCCCGGCCATAGGTGGTAATCACCGTGCGCGACAGGGTCCGCTGCAGGCCCTTGGACGGCCGGGCCGCTCGGAAGGCGGCGATTTCCTCGTAGCCGTAGAGGTTTTCGGATGCGCCATAGCGGATGGTCGTCGGCGCGTCGAGAAACAGCGTGTCGAGCACCGCCACGTCGTTGCCGACCAGCGCTGCCTCATAGGCGGCGAACGCTTCCTCGACCTCGGCCTTTACCTCTGGAATGTCGATCTGCACGGGGGCCTCCTGTGTTCGTGCCGATTGCGTCTTTGCAAGCAGTTCGCCGGCCGCGATGAGCGGGTGCTTGTCAGGCGATCCGCTGCCGCAACGTCTTGAGGAACGGGATGTCGCGGTACTGGTCGTCCTGCACGAAATCCCACGAGACGCCCTTGGGCTGAGGGTGGGTCGTCTTGGTGTCGATCAGCTCGGTCTCCGTGGCGATCCAGTTGAGCGCACTGTCGTGGTCCATCATCGGCAGGATCGCGTCCTCGACGACCTGGCTGGAATGCACCGTGGTGGCGATGACGGCGTTGTCCGCGACCTTGCCGAGCTCGCGGAAGATGCCGAGTTCGAGATCGGCGAAGCCGCCGCCCTTGCCGGTGCGGCCGCCCGCGCGGGTGACCGCGACGCAGCCGACGACGAGGAAATCCATCGGCTCCATGTCGTCGAATTCCAGCGGCTCGCCATGCTCGAGAAAGCCCTGCGAGGTGGCCGCGAGTTCGAACTGCACGCCGTCACGGGCGAGCTTTTCCGGATCAAGACGCACGAAGGGATAGTCGCGCACCAGTTCGGGCACCGGCGCATAGACGATCTTGCCGTCGTAAAGCGCGCGCAGGCGCACGGGGATCTGCGGCGGGTCGGGGTTGCACTTGACGATTTTCGCCCGCGCCCAGCCTGGCGATTTCGACAGGTTCAACGCGGCCACGTCGGCGCCGGCGAAATTCGGGATGCGGCTGTCGACCGGGCCGACGTTGACGCCCCTGTCCATCAGGCCCTGCCAGATGCCGCGGCGCAGGACGTCCTTGGCGGAATTGCGCCCCGCCCAGCGTGCGTCGTCATTCATGCGTCTGTCCTAGTTATTGTTATGGGAAATGTTGTCGGGGAGGGGTGCCAACGGTGCGCGGGCCGCGCCCATGTCCTGCAGCGCCGCGGCGACGCGCAGGGCCAGATCTTCACGCCACGGCGGAGCGATCACCTGCACCCCGATGGGAAGGGCCGCGCCGTCGAGCCAGACCGGCACGCTGACCACCGGCAGGCCGATGAAGGAGATCGGCTGGGTGAACAGGCCGATGTTGGACCGGGCCGGCATCTCGACGCCGTCGAGGGTGATGGTTTTTGTGCCCGAGGGCAGGGCGTGGCACGGGGTGGCGGGCGCGAGCAGAATGTCGACGTTGTCGAACAGCGTCATCATGCAGGCGTGGAACCAGCTCCGGAAGCGCTGCGCCTGCACCGCCCAGGCGGCGGGCACCATGGCGCCGGAGAGAAACCGGTCGCGGGTGTCGGGATCATAGTCGCCGGGACGGTGTTGAAGCCGATCGAGGTGCAGGGCGGAGGACTCCGAAGTGGTGATCACATAGGCGGCGGCGCGCGCGCGGGCGGCCTCCGGGATGCCGATCTCGTGACGTGCGCCCAGGGCGGTGGCGATGGCGTCGACGGCGGCGAGCGCCTCGGGCATGGCGCGCTCGCGGAAATAGCCGCCGGCGACCGCGATGCGCAGGTCCGAGGTGCCCTTGGAGAGTTCCGAACGAACCGGCATCACCGGCTTGCCGGCCTGCGCCGGGTCGCGCGGATCCGGTCCCTGCAGCACGTCATAGACCAGCGCCAGATCCTCGGCCGATCGGGCCAGCGGGCCCAGGTGATCGAGGCTGGCGACGAACGGATAGGTGCCGCCGCGCGACAGCCGCCCGAAGGTGGGCTTCAGCCCGAACAATCCACAGAACGACGACGGCACGCGGATCGAGCCGTTGGTGTCCGAACCCATGGTGACGGCCACCATGCCGGAGGCCGCGGCCGTGCCGGAGCCGCCCGACGAGCCGCCGGACATGCGGCTCGGGTCATGCGGGTTGAGCGCATTGCCGTCATGGGCGTTTTCGCCCGTGAAATCATAGGCGTATTCGCCCATGTTGAGGCCGCCCAGCAGCAGTCCGCCGGCCCGGGACAGCCTGGAGACCAGGGTCGCGTCAGACGTTGCGGGCGGGTTCTCGCGGTTGATCTTCGAGCCGGCGCGGGTCGTCACCCCCTCGATGTCGAACAGGTTCTTGACCGCGTAGGGCACGCCGGCGAGCGGCAGATCCTCGCCGTCCGCCAGCCGGGCGTCGACCGCGTCGGCCTCGGCCAGCGCGCGTTCGGCGGTGATGTCGGTGAAGGCATTGAGCGTCGGGTTCAGCGCCTCGATGCGATCAAGCGCGGCGCCGGCCACGTCGCGCGCGCTGATCGCGCCGCGATTGACGGCGGCGGCGGTTTCTGCAGCGGTCCAGGAGGCGATGTCGCCGGTTGCTGGTTTGTCGCTCATGGCACGAACACCGGTGCGGGCTCGATCTCGTCGTCGAGCGGAAATTCGAGGACCAGCGCTGCGGCCGCGGCGGTTGCCGCCATGTTGGCGACGACCTCGGGACGCCAGGCGTCGTCGATCGGCAGGTTCATCACGGCCTGCATGTGCGTGACATGCGCTTCGGCGTCGAAAGGGGTCTTGGTGTCTGCGTCGCTCACGCGGCGGTCTCCCCGGTTACGGCGTGGGTCAGGGCCGAAAGCGGTGCCGTCCAGCCGACAATGGCGCCCTGGGCGCGGATCATCTCGAGCGTCGCCGCCTTGAAGGCGGGAAAATAGCTCTCGGTGGCGTCCTCGATCAGCAGGCATTCGAAGCCGCGGTCGTTGGCCTCGCGCATGGTGGTCTGCACGCAGACCTCGGTGGTCACGCCGGCAAACACCAGCGTGCGGGTTCCGAGATCGGCGAGGATCGAGGGCAGTTCGGTGGCGTAGAAGGCGCCCTTTCCGGGCTTGTCGATGACGGTTTCCCCCTCGACGGGTGCGCAAGATGGCACGATCTGGCAGCCCGGCTCGCCGCGGACGAGAATGCGGCCCATCGGTCCCGCGTCGCCGATGCGCAGGGCGGGTGCACCGCGTGTGCGCTTGGCCTCCGGACAGTCGGAAAGATCGGGACGATGCGCCTCGCGGGTGTGGATCACCGGCCAGCCCTGGTCGCGGAACAGCGCCAGCAATCCCGCGGTCGCCTCGACGGCGGGGGCGAGCAGCGAGACGTCGTTGCCCAGCGTCTCGCCGAAGCCGCCGGGCTCGATGAAGTCGCGCTGCATGTCGATGACGATCAGCGCGACGGTTGCGGGATCGAAGGACATATCGAAGGGAAGGGCGGACACCGTGATCATCAGTGCTGCCCCGCCATGGCGTGGCCGATGGTCTTCCTGTCCGTGCCGCCGATGGCAGAGGTGTACGTGATGCGCCCTTCCGACATGACGGCGACGGTGTCGGAGAGCTCCAGGATCTCGTCGAGATCCTCGGAGACCAGCAGCACGGCGGCGCCTCGGTTGCGCTGGTCCATGATCTGGGCGCGGATTTCCGCGACCGAGGCGAAATCCAGCCCGAAGCACGGGTTGGCGACGATCAGCACGTCGACGTCGCCGGAGATTTCGCGTGCCAGGATCGCCCGCTGCACGTTGCCGCCGGACAGGTTCTCGATCGGCTCCTCGGTCGAGGGCGTCTTGACGCGGTAGGCTGAGATCAGCTCGCGCGCGCGCTTGCGCATGGGAAGTGGAGACAGCCAGCCGCGCCAGGGCGAAATCGGCGCCTTGTCGAAGGTGCGGAACGCCATGTTCTCGGCCACGGTCATGCGCGGCACGGCGACGTTCTTGAGCGGCTCTTCGGAAAAGCCGTAGACCTTGAAGCGGTCCATCTGGGTGCGCTCAGGCTCGTAGGGCGCGCCGTCGATGAAGAAGCGGCCGCTGGTCAGCGGGCGCTGGCCCGACAGGGTCTCGATCAGTTCCGACTGGCCGTTGCCCGAGACGCCGGCGATGCCGAGGATCTCGCCGGAGCGGATCTTGAGGCTGATCGCCTCCAGGGCCGGCAGCTCCTCGTCGTCCTCGGCGAACAGCCCGGCCAGCTCCAGCTTGACCGTGGGCGCATTGTGACGCACGCGCTCGGAACGCTCGCGCAGCTGGGTGTCGCCGATCATCATGTGGCTCAGCTCGTCGATCGACAGATCCGCCACCTTGCCCGAGCCGACCATCTGACCGCGCCTGAGCACCGTCACCTCGTCCGCAAAGGCCGTCACTTCGCGGAACTTGTGGGTGATCATCAGGATCGTCAGGTCACCGGCTTCCGTCATGCCGCGCAGCAGCCCGAGGATTTCGTCGGCCTCGTCCGGCGTCAGAACCGAAGTGGGTTCGTCGAGGATCAGGAAGCGCTGGTCGAGATACAGCTGCTTGAGGATCTCCAGCTTCTGCTTCTCGCCCGCCGAGAGGCCGGAGACCGGCACATCCAGCGGCACCTTGAACGGGGTGGTTTCAAGGAAGGCTTCGAGAGCCGCGATCTCCTTGCGCCAGTCGATCACCGACGGCGTGTCGGCGCGGGAAATCACCAGGTTCTCGGCCGCTGTCAGCGAGGGCACCAGGGTGAAATGCTGGTAGACCATGCCGATGCCATGCGCGTGGGCGGCGCGAGGATTGGGGATCGAAACCTCGTGGTCGTCGACCATCATCTGGCCGTGGGTGGGCTGGTAGAACCCCATCATGCATTTCACCAGCGTCGATTTGCCGGCGCCGTTCTCCCCGAGCAGCGCGTGGAACGTTCCGGGGCGGACGTGGATGGAGACGTCATCGAGCGCCTTCAGCGCGCCGAAATGCTTGCTCATGCCCAGCGTTTCCACGCCGACCGCACGCATTCCGCTGGTCTCAATGGCTGCTGCGGAGTGTGTCATGGAGAACTCCTTCTGAATGGGTCGCCGGGCGGTTGGCGATGAGGGCGACGGGACCGCCGCCGTCGGGTCCCTGGTGCTCGGCGCCACCGGAGACGAAGATCTCGCTGGTGCCGACAAGCGCGCCAAGCGCACCGGCGACGAAGGCGCGGGCGTGGCGGGTGGCGGAGATGTCGCTGTCGTCGAGCATGGTGTGGCGCGCGCCGCGCAGGCTGCCGGTGCTGCCCGGCTCCGCCTTGGCGAGCAGGGCGAGAAGGCGGGCGCGCTCGGGCGCGGTCAATTGTCCGTCGGCGGCAAAGCCCAGCCGTCTCAATGCCGCGCGCACCGGTTCGGTATCGATGCCGTCGGCCATCACGGCGTGGTCGATGACCAGCGGGCCGGACCATTGCGCGCTCATGCCGAGCACCACGATCTCGTGATTGAGCAGTTCGACGCCGGCGGAGGTGCTGGCGCGCGAGGACCACAGGCTGGTGTCGCGCACGATCGAGGCGTCGGCGATGGCATCGCGTCCGATTTCGCCCAATGCCACGGCGACGCCGAGCGCCGAGGCGCCGCGGGAATAGCCCATGGATTTCAGCGTGTCGCGGATCGCGACGGGCGCGTTGCGGGCATCGGCTGCGGCGATGCGCTCGGCGGTGAGCAGCGGGCACTTGATCTGCACGAAATGCACGTCCGCCGGATCGGCGATGCCCGCGTCATCCATCGCGGCGCGCACCCCGTCCGCAACCAGGTCGACCTGTCCGGTGCGGCCGAGATGCTCGGGCGGCAGGGGCGCGGTCAGCGCGCTGCCGATGGCGAGCGCCGGGCAGCCGCTCGCCTCCGCAGCGACGCGTTCGAACACGACGATGTGCGGCGACAGCGCGCCTTCCGTGCCGCCGGACATGACATAGGCGATGCGCTCCAGCGCCTCGCGGTCGAGATGTCCGGCCAGCGCCTGCTTGAGCGCGGATACGGAGAAGGCGCGGGTGAAATCATTGACGCAGCCGTTGCCCTCGGTCTTGCCGAGAATGGCGACGATCCCGGCCGGATCAATCCGGCCGGCTTCGATGGCCGCCATCAGTCCCGATACGTCGTCGGGCGCGGACGTGGCGATGCGGTGGACCCTGGCCTGGCGCATCATGCGATCCCGTCGAGAAACTGTGCGCTGGTGGCGACGGCGCCGAAGACGCCGCCCTGCATCTTGACCATATCGAGGGCCGCGAGATGGTTCTCCAGCTTGGTCGCCGCCGTGCAGTCTTCCAAAAGCAGGCATTCATAGCCGCGGTCGTTGGCGTCGCGCATGGTGGTGTGCACGCAGACATCGGTGGTGACACCGGTCAGCACGATGTTGCGGATGCCCCTGGTCTGCAGCACCAGATCGAAGTCGGTGGCGAGAAAGCTGCCCTTGCCCGGCTTGTCGATAATCGGCTCGCCGGCAACCGGCTGCAGCTCCGGGATGATCTCCCAGCCCGGTTCGCCGCGCACGAGGATGCGGCCGCAGGGTCCCTGATCGCCGATGCCGGCGCCGATGCGCTGCGAGCGCCAGCGCTTGTTGGCCGGCAGATCGGAGAGGTCCGGCTTGTGGCCCTCGCGGGTGTGGATGACCGTGAAGCCCTTCGCGCGCACGGCGTCGAGCAGTTTGGCGATCGGTTCGATGGGCGCGCGGGTGAGCTGGATGTCGTAGCCCATGGAGTCCACGTAGCCGCCCGGCGCGCAGAAATCGACCTGCATGTCGATGACTACAATGGCGGTGTTCTCGGGCCGCAGATCGCCGTCAAAGGGCCAGCTATAGGGATCGGAGGCGACGGTGCGGCCGCCCGGGACCATGGCCTGGTCGATGCGTTCGTCAAGCGTGCTCATGGGCGGGACTCCGCGACGATTTTTGCGGTGACCGAGGATGCGGCCCATCCGTCGAGACGGGTCTTGCGGCCCTCCTCAGGATGAGGACGCCTGCGTAAATGC
This sequence comes from Breoghania sp., assembly GCA_041596535.1. Lineage (GTDB taxonomy): Bacteria > Pseudomonadota > Alphaproteobacteria > Rhizobiales > Stappiaceae > Breoghania. The sequence continues at coordinate 9,422 of JBFHII010000060.1, forward strand.
GTCCGAGAAAGGCGCGCTTCCAAACCGGGGACCTCATCCTGAGGAGCCTGCGCGAGCGGGCGTCTCGAAGGATGGGCGGCTTGTTGCCGCGCGTTCACGGATTGAACGGCACGGCTTGCCCTGATCGTCTCACTCCGCCGCATCGCTGAGATCCTTTTCGCCAAAGCTGCGGGTGGGGGCGTCGAAGCCGCAGGAGGTGCCGTCGGTGTGGATCACCTCGTCCTCCCACGGCAGCCGGTACTGGCCGGCGGCGAGATCGTGCATGTAGGTGTAGGGGCAATCCTGGGCGCCGCCCTTCACCGCCACGTAGCCGCGGTGGCCGAACTGGTAGATGTTGTTCTCCACGCCCCAGTGAATGCGCGCCTCGCGCACGAGATCAGGCCGCATCTCGCAGCTGACAATCTCGTCAGCGCGGCCGCCGCCAACGGCCATCGGCGTGCCGTCAAAGTCGACAAACATCGCCTCGCCCATGGAGTCGAAGGTGCCGTCCGAGCCGCACATGCAGACG
>JBFHII010000061.1:0-9907 GCA_041596535.1 Breoghania sp.
ATGGGCGAGCGCCAGCGCCTCGGCCAGATCCTCGTCGAGCCGCAGCGCGCGGGCGATCGAACGGGCGATCTGGGCAACCTCGATCGTGTGGGTCAGCCGGGTGCGGAAGTGATCACCCTCGTGATAGACGAAGACCTGGGTCTTGTGCTTGAGCCGGCGGAAGGCGGTGGAATGGATGACGCGGTCGCGATCGCGCTGGTAGGGCGTGCGCGTCGGGCTTGCGGGCTCGGGTTTGTTGCGGCCGTGGGCGCTGTCGCGCTGCACCGCATAGGGCGCGCGGCCCTGCGCGCCAAATCCAAGCTTATCGATCTCAAGCGACGCATTCATTCATCAAGGCCTTTATCGGGAAGCGGGTTGCCGGCGGAGCTGGCGCGAAGCGACGGCCGTCCCTCACATTGACGTGGCCCCACTGGCAATTCCATTCGACGCATATATATTTCAGTCAGCAAAGACCATAACCGATTGCGGGCGCGATCCCCATCCGATGCGATGGATCGGCCGCACGAATCGCGGAAATTTCGCGAAACCAGGACACCGGCAGCGAACCATGACCACCGATACCCAGCCCGCCGTCTCCATCAGCCCCAGCGCCGTGCGCCGGGTGGCGAAAATCCTGTCCGCCGAATCGCAGGGCACCGTGCTGCGCATCTCCGTCGAGGGCGGCGGATGCTCGGGCTTCCAGTACAAGTACGACCTGGTGAAGGACCGTCTCGACGACGACTACGTGATCGAGAAGGACGGCGCGACCGTGCTCATCGACACCGTGTCCCTGCCCTTCATGGAAGGCTCGGAAATCGATTTCGTCGACGACCTGATCGGCCAGTCGTTCCAGATCAAGAACCCCAACGCCACCGCGGCCTGCGGCTGCGGTACCAGTTTCTCGGTGTGAGACAGCACTGCGTCCAATGACGTGCATTCGGTGCCATCCCGGCCGCAGTAAAGCGAAGAGCCGGGATGACATCGATTTTCAGGGCACTCGAGCGTAGCCCGCTGCCACCTCCCCGCCCGTCCCGTTTCCGCAACGCGTTTTGATTTCCGCCACCGTTTCCCGTTAGATCGCGTTTGCGCCCGGGAATCGGCGCGGATATGGCCGACGGAGCACCCATGAAAATCGCGACCTGGAACATCAACGGCGTCAAGGCGCGCATCGATACCGCGCTGGCCTGGCTCAAGGAAGCCGATCCGGACATCGCCTGCCTGCAGGAAATCAAGTCGGTAGACGAGAATTTCCCGCGCGAGGCCTTCGAGGCGCTGGGCTACAACCTGGCGACGCACGGCCAGAAGGGGTTCAACGGCGTCGCCATCCTGTCCAAGCTGCCGTTCGACGAGGTGACGCGGGGGCTGCCCGGCGACGAGACCGACGAGCAGGCCCGCTTCATCGAGGCCGTGGTCACGACCGAGAAAGGCGCGCTGCGGGTCGTGAGCCTGTATCTGCCCAACGGCAATCCGGTGGACACGGAAAAATTCCCCTACAAGCTGCGCTGGATGGAGCGGCTGGAAGCACGCGCAAAGAGGCTGCTGGCCGACGAGGAGGCCTTCGTTCTGGCCGGCGACTACAACGTCATTCCCGATCCGATCGACGCCAAGCGTCCCGAGGTCTGGGTGGGCGACGCGCTGTTTCGGCCCGAAAGCCGGCAGGCGTTCCGCGGCCTGCTCAACCTCGGGCTGACGGAGGCCTTGCGCGCCTGCAACGAGGATGCGGACGTCTACACCTTCTGGGACTATCAGGCCGGCGCCTGGCAGAAGAACAACGGCATCCGCATCGATCACCTGCTGCTGTCGCCGCAGGCCGCCGACCACTTGCGCGGCTGCACCATCGACTCCCATGTGCGCGGCTGGGACAAGCCGTCCGATCACGTGCCGATCTGGATCGATCTCGACACCGCTGCGTGAGCGGCACGCCGCGCGCCCTGCCGAAGGGGCAACTCTGGTGCCGAACGACCGGATTCATGCTATGCTGATGGCGATGGGATAACACGGCGCCTGCCACTGCTGATCGCGCTGCTCGCCGGGGGTCTGGTTCCGGCGGCGGGTGCCCTTGGCGCGCCGGACTGCCGTTGCCGGGCGGACGGCAAGTATTTCGAGCTGGGTGATATCATCTGCATCGGAAGCGCGAGCAACAGGCGGCTGGCGCAATGCGACATGGTGCTCAACAACACCAGCTGGACGATACTCGCCGACGAGTGCCCCTCCGCCAGCCTCCCGAAGCCAAAAACCACGCCGCAGACATCCGCAGCGGGACCGCAGACACCCAGAGCCGGTTCACTGACGCGGGCGCAACTTACCATCGACCACAGCGAGGGTCTGGCGCCGATCGCGGACTGATGCCCGCGTGACCGTGCATCGCGGAAGCCATCCGGGCTGTTTCGCACGGGTGTTGGCGTGGGGGATTCACACTGATCGACCACGATGACCGGGTCCGGAGAGGCCGCCGGAGACGGCGTCCCGCAGGACCGGCGTGGAAACGTGGATCAGTTCAGGCCGGCGTACTTCTTGGTCCAGCCCTCGGCCAATGTCATGGCACGACGGCGCTCATCCTCATCGGAGAGCGCAAACGCCTTTTCATGCATCTGCTGCACCCACGCACGGTCGGCCGGCCCCGCATTCTTGCGCGCCACCGTCAGCCACATCAGGCCGCGGGCGCGGTTCTGATGGATCTTGTCGCCGGTGAAGAGAAGATTTCCGAGCATCGCCTGGGCGCGGCAATGACCCTTTTCAGCCGCCAGCTTGAACCAGCGCGCGGCCATATGCGGGTTGTTGTCGCCGCCATCGCCATCAAGGTACATGTTGCCGAGATTGTACTGCGCCTCGGCGCTGCCGAAATAGGACGCGGCGTAGCTGAACAGGTCGCGCGCGCGGCGCACGTTGGGCTTCACGGCGGTGTCGTGGATGCCGGTCATGTAATAGGCGCCGATCGCCACGAAGGCGGAGGCGATATAGGGCGCATGCGGCGAACGCGGCCCTTCGTCGGCGTGCTGGTTGGCGATACGGCTGAAATAGCCGAAGGCCTTGAGATCATCCTCGGCGACGCCGTCGCCCTCGGCGTACATGCGGCCCAGCTTCCACTGCGCGGCGGGCATGCCGTTTTCCGCCGCAAAGCGCAGGGCGTTCACCGCAGCCTGCTTGTCACCCGAATAATAGGCGCGCGCGCCATACCGCAGCGCTTCGCGGGGCGTCGTCGCCTCGCCGATGTCCGGCTTGGCGGCCGGCTCCGCCGCCGGGTCGAACCCAAGCGCCGCGGTGACAGCGCCCAGGCTCATGCAAACGGACAGCAATGTTAATCTGAGTAAGATCCGCATGATCAGGTATTCTACTACGTGTCCAGTGTCCCAGGAGCCGCGTTACGGCGCTCTGGAGCGTTTGTTTCCGGTCTTCAGTGCCACCGCACTGCATCACCCCAACGCATCCGCCGATTCTCACCGGTCAGACGCCTATACGGCAGCACGGGTAAAGATCCGGTATCCCCGACGCCAACCTTGATACAGCACAGTTGCGGCCCCGTTGTGACCCAGATGTGACCGTGTTGCGGCAATCCAGCAAAGCCGCGCGAACAGCCCGTCGACCGGTACCTTCACCCCGCGAGGCACGGCTGCGAGAACCGACGCCCGCAAGGGGAAGGAACCCCTTACGCGCATCCGGCACTCGCATGCCAAGACCGCAGGATGAGAATTTTCGCACAATCATGGCCGAAAGGCGGCGGCAAATCGGGTTCACGGCCGGCTCCGTGTCAATCGCCCCTCACCTGTTGCATGATGGTCACAGACTCGTGTCCACGGGCGGCAACGACGGGTGCCCCGACGAAGATTCGCGGCGTTAATGCTGAGTATGAAATGGCAGAAAAGAGCGATTGCGACAGCGCCTGCCGCTCCGCGACGCGACTCTGTCCGGGCCGGCCGCGGGGCCCTGGCACATGTGGCATTTGAGCCGCATTCGCCAAGGCCGGCCAGGGTGTTGAGCGGTTCGGCTCATGTGGACGCGCCGCCGGCGGGGCGCCCCGCGCCGGGGGTCAGTCCGCCGGGCCCGCCTGCTCTTCATCCGCCGCCGGAATGAGCTTGCGGTAGACATGCCACGTGGCATGCCCGAGCACCGGCAGGATGACGAACAGGCCCACGAACAGCGACAGAAGGCTCAACGCCAGCCCGGCGGCGATCAGGACCGCCCAGAACAGCATCGGGCGCGGATTCTCGATCACCGAGCGCACCGACGTGATCATGGCGGTGACGAAATCGATGTCCCGGTCGAGCAGGAGCGGGAACGAAATGGCCGAGATCGCGAACACCGTGATCCCCAGCAAGGCGCCCGCGAGATTGCCCAGCCCCAGGAAGATCAATCCGTTCGTGGTGCCCGTGACCGCGGTCATCAGCGACCCCCAGTCCAGCGGCCGGAGACCGAAGAACACGAGGTAGATCACCGTGGCGATCTCGATCCAGATCACCAGGGTGAAGGTGGTGACGACCGCCATCCAGCCCATGTCACGCCGACCACTGGCGCCGATCGCGCCGAAGACCACCGACCACGACAGCGGTAGCCCCAGCTCCTGCCGCCGGCTGACCTCATAGACCCCGGAGGCGACGAACGGTGCCACCAGCGCGAACCCCGCCGCCAGCGGATAGGCCATGAAATGCAGGTCGAGAAAAAACAGGACGGCGAGGATCAGCCAGCCTGCAAGCGCATAGAAGCCGCCGAAGAACAGCCCGTAGAGGGGGGCGGCCATGAAATCCCGGAACCCGGCGCTCACCGCGGCCCCGATATCGGCCGTCGTGATCGTGTTGATGGCAATCGTCGGCGTACGGCCCCGAGCATCTTTCGCCTGTCCCGTCCGGGGCGTTTCATTCGCGGCACTTATCATGTCTTCCTCCCAAATGGCGCCGGTCCAACCCATACGGCGCGTGGATCATCGTTGCATCAAGGCGTTTCAATCATATTCAGGTCGCCCATGATCGCGGCCATGTGCCGTTCATCCGCGCGTTCCCCGCCGCGCAGCCCCTCCATGACGCCCTTATAATCGTCCGGGTTCCTGTTCTGGCTAACCTTCCATTTGCCTTCGATCGTGGCAATCTCCAGTTCGATGCCGACGATACCGCGCAACATGGTTTCGATGTAGCGGCCCGGTGCGTCCTCCACCGCCCAGGGCGCGCTGCGATCGTGTTCATGCACCGTCGTCAGCGCGGCGACGTGTCCTGAGAGCCATTCCGCGTCTTCATGGACGCGCAAGACGCCGCGGCAGTGCACGGTGGCGTAGTTCCAGGTGGGGACGACCTTGCCGGTCTGCTGTTTCGTCGGATACCACGACGGACTGATGTAGGCGTGCGGCCCCTGAAACACGGCCAAGGCCTGCACCTCGGTGCTGGCATCGCGCCACTGCGGGTTGCCGCGCGCCAGATGACCGCGCAGGACGCCGTGCTCGCTGCCGTCCGAGTGCCACAACAGCGGCACGTGGCTTGCGTTCAGGGCAGCTCCATTCAGCGACACCAGCGTCGCGAGCGGATGCTCCGCAACAAGCGCGTGCAGAACCTCGCGGCGTTCCTCGCGGAAAGAGTCGGGACAATACATCTATCGGTCTTTCCACTTGATGGAGCACCCCATCGACGGCACCTGCTCGACGGGCCCCTCCCCCGTTCGGGCGATCCGGCGCATGGCTTCCACGAGTTCGCGGCGCGTGCCCTCCGGCACGGGTCCGGCGCGGCCCGCGTCCAGCCGCCCCCGATAGCGCAGAATTCCGTCGGCGTCGAAGCCAAAAATGTCGGGCGTGCAGACAGCGCCGAAGGCGCGCGCGACCGACTGGTCCTCGTCGTGCAGATAGGGAAACGGCAGCGCATGCGCGGCGGCGAACTCGATCATCCGGGGAAACGCATCCGCCGGATAGGCCTCCGCGTCGTTGGAGCAGATGGCAACGCAGCCGATCCCCTCGCTTTTCAGCGCGCGCGCGTCCGCCGCCAGGCGGTCGATCATCGCCACCACATAGGGGCAATGATTGCAAATGAAGGCGACGACCGTGCCCTTCGGACCCGCGACATCCGCGAAGCGGTAGCGGCGCCCGTCCGTCGCGGGCAGATCGAAACCGGTCGCGTCGCGCCCGATACCGGATTGTGGCGTCGTCACTTCACTCATGGGTTCCGCTCCAAAACCCGGCGTGAACCATTGCCCGGATCCCGCACGGCATCGGAAGGGCTTCACTCCGGCGGCAAGACCGCCTATGTGATTGCCGGGCCACAATGTGCCAAGCCCCCACAGTGTGCCAAGCAATGGGCATTCCGGCAAGCGACCGTGCCAGCTCCGGCGGCCTCCCGTGATCGGGACGCCCGCGCCGGGCGTGGCGCGCGGACAGACCGTCATGTGCGGCAGAACGGCCATCATGACCCCGCCTTGCGAGGAATACGCAGTGTTCAGGCTGGCAGCGAGGGCGGCGAATTGTCATCATTCGGGGTGATTCGAATTGCGCGGGCCGCATCGGCACCCGGCCCGCAGAAACAGGCGATACGGAATGGCAGGCAAGGAAGATCTCTTTGAAAGCCTCGAGGAAGGCGTCGCGAAGTTGAAAAGCGTGAAACAATCCGCGGACGCCCCGAAGCTCGAGGCCGAAGAGCCCGTTGCGATCGCCGCAGCCGGCGGCGCGCGCCGGGCTGCGCCGGCACCGCGTGCCACAGCCCCGTCCAACGATGGCGACTATACCGCCGCGGACATCGAGGTCCTCGAAGGCCTGGAACCTGTCCGCCGCCGCCCCGGCATGTACATCGGCGGCACGGACGAGAAGGCCCTGCACCACCTGTTCGCCGAGGTCATCGACAACTCGATGGATGAGGCGGTCGCCGGTCACGCCACCTGGATCGACGTGGATCTCGCCGCCGACGGCACGCTGACGGTGACCGACAACGGCCGCGGCATTCCGGTCGATCCGCATCCCAAGTTCAAGGACAAGTCGGCGCTCGAAGTCATCATGACGACGCTGCATGCCGGCGGCAAATTCGACAGCAAGGTCTACGAGACCTCCGGCGGCCTGCACGGCGTGGGCATTTCGGTGGTCACCGCGCTGTCGGAACATCTCGAGGTGGAAGTCGCCCGCGCGCGCCAGCTCTACCGGCAGACATTCATCCGCGGCATCCCGCAGGGCCGGCTGGAGAACGCCGGTCCGGTGCACAACCGGCGCGGCACCACCATCCGCTTCCGCCCCGATCCGGAGATTTTCGGCCGTGGCGCGCGTTTCAAGCCCGCGCGGCTGCTCAAGATGGCCCGTTCGAAGGCCTATCTGTTCGGCGGCGTGGAGATCCGCTGGCATTGCGCGCCGGAGCTGCTGGACGAAAAGGGCGAGATCCCGGCCGAGACCACTTTCCACTTCCCCGGCGGGTTGAAGGATTTTCTCGCCGAATCGCTGGGCAAGGAACGTCGCGTCGTCGACGAGATCTTCGCCGGCAAGACCGACAGGACCGGCGGCCACGGCTCCGTGGAATGGGCGGTCTCCTGGTTCGGCGGCGACGGATTCCTCAATTCCTACTGCAACACCGTGCCGACGCCGGAGGGCGGAACCCATGAATCGGGCTTCCGGCTGGCGCTGCTGCGCGGGCTGAAGAACTATGCCGAGCTGGTCGGCAACAAGAAGGGCGCGATCATCACCGGCGACGACGTGATGACCTCGGCGGGCGGCATGCTGTCAGTGTTCATCCGCGAGCCGGAATTCGTCGGCCAGACGAAGGACAAGCTGGCCACGACCGAGGCCAGCCGCATCACCGAGAACGCGGTGCGCGACGCCTTCGACCACTGGCTGACCGCCTCCCCCAACCAGGCCAACAAGCTTCTGGAATGGGTGGCTGAGCGCGCGGACGAGCGCATGCGGCGGCGGCAGGAACGCGACGTGGCGCGCAAGACCGCAGTGCGCAAGCTGCGGCTGCCCGGCAAGCTGGCCGACTGTTCGACCAGCCAGGCGGAGGGCACCGAGCTGTTCATCGTCGAGGGCGATTCCGCCGGCGGCTCCGCCAAACAGGCGCGGAACCGCAAGAACCAGGCAATCCTGCCGCTGCGCGGCAAGATCCTCAACGTGGCCAGCGCCGGACGCGACAAGCTGGCGGCCAACCAGCAGATCGCCGATCTGACGCAGGCGCTGGGAGCCGGCACCCGCAGCGCCTACCGCGATCACGAATTGTGCTACGAGCGCGTGATCATCATGACCGATGCCGACGTGGACGGCGCGCACATCGCGGCGCTGCTGATCACCTATTTCTACCAGGAGATGCCCGAGCTGATCTCCAACGGGCACCTGTTCCTGGCCGTTCCGCCGCTCTACCGCATCTCGCAGGGCGGCAAGACCCTGTATGCGCGCGACGACGCGCACAAGGACGAGCTTCTGGCCAAGGAGTTCACCGGCAAGGGAAAGATCGACATCGGCCGCTTCAAGGGTCTTGGCGAAATGCTGCCGGCACAGCTCAAGGAAACCACCATGGACCCGGCAAAGCGCACGCTGCTGCGCGTCCAGGTGGCCGACGAAGACAGCGAGGGTACCCGCGACGCCGTCGACCGGCTGATGGGCAACAAGCCCGAAGCCCGCTTCCACTTCATCAAGGACAACGCCGAATTCGCCGTCGATCTTGATATCTAGGAGCCGCCGCGTACCCGTTTTGACTTAGCCGGTTCAAGGCGTTTCATCTTGCCTGAATAGTCGAACCGCAATGCCGATCGGGTAATCAAACTGCAAAAAACGGCGGCATCTGCTCCGCAAACTAACCTTAATCGATGCCGTGGGCCCTGCGAGGCCTTACGGACATTGACAATACACGCGATCCACGTATGGTGCGCGGCATCATCCAAGAACATAACCGGCCGTTGCGGCACTTCTTGTAGCCGACGGTTAAGACAGCGACGCGAACGCGACACGCATGAGTTTTTCCACACTCGGATTGAGCGAAAAAGTCCAGAAGGCCGTCGAGGCCTCGGGCTACACCGACCCCACAGCCATTCAGGCGGAAGCAATTCCGCACGTGCTTGAACGGCGCGATGTCCTCGGCATCGCCCAGACCGGCACCGGCAAGACGGCGTCGTTCACGCTGCCGATGCTGACGATGCTGGAAAAGGGCCGCGCCCGTGCCCGCATGCCGCGCACGCTGATCCTCGAACCGACGCGCGAACTCGCCGCGCAGGTCGAGGAGAACTTCAACAAGTACGGCGCCAATCACAAGCTGACCGTTGCCCTGCTGATCGGCGGTGTGTCCTTCAACGAGCAGGACAAGAAGATCGACCGTGGCGCCGACGTTCTGATTGCCACGCCCGGCCGCCTGCTTGACCATTTCGAGCGCGGAAAACTGCTGTTGCAGGGCGTCGAGATCCTGGTGATCGACGAAGCCGACCGCATGCTGGACATGGGCTTCATCCCCGACATCGAGCGGATCTGCAAGCTGCTGCCGTTTACCCGGCAAACGCTGTTCTTCTCCGCCACCATGCCGGCCGAGATCACCCGCCTGACCGAACAGTTCCTGCACAACCCGGTGCGCGTCGAAGTGGCCCGCGCCTCGTCGACCTCGGACAATGTGAAGCAGCTGCTCGCCGCATCCGGCGCCGAGCCCAAGGAGAAGCGCGCGACGCTGCGCTCCCTGATCACGGCCGACACGGACCTGAAGAACGCCATCATCTTCTGCAACCGCAAGCGCGACGTCTCCGTCGTCGCCAAGTCGCTGAAGAAGCATGGGTTCAATGCCGGCGAGCTGCATGGCGACATGGACCAGCGCTCGCGCATGGATACGCTGGAGTCGTTCCGCAACGGGTCGCTTGCGCTGCTGATCGCCAGTGACGTTGCCGCGCGCGGTCTCGACATCCCGGCGGTGAGCCACGTCTTCAACTATGACGTGCCGATCCACGCCGAGGATTATGTCCACCGTATCGGACGCACGGGCCGCGCGGGTCTCTCCGGCACCGCGATCAC
>JBFHII010000062.1:0-9777 GCA_041596535.1 Breoghania sp.
AGCTGGAACAGCTCCAGGGCATCGGAATCCGTCTCCGCGCCCTCGGCCACCACCTGCATGCCGAGGTCGTGCGCAAGGGTAACGATGGAGCGCAGGATGACCGGGCGGGCGCCCTTGCCGTCGCCGCGCACGAAGGACTGGTCCACCTTGATGGTGTCGAAGGGAAAGCGCTGCAGATAGCTCAGGCTGGAGTAGCCGGTGCCGAAATCGTCCAGCGACAGCCCGGCGCCCAGATCCCGGATGCGGGCCAGCACCCGGGCGGAGTATTCCGGGTTCTCCATGACCAGCGATTCCGTTACCTCGAGCTTGAGCGTGCCCGGCACGACCGCGGAGCGCGACAGCACCGACTTCACGTCGTTGATCAGGTCCTGGCGCAGCAGCTGCCGCGACGACACGTTGACCGAGACGAACAGCCGCTGATACTCCGGCAGGCGCTGCTGCCAGTCCGAGAGCTGATGCGCGGCGCGCTCCAGCACATAGACGCCCAGGTCATGGATCAGGCCGTTGTCCTCGGCCGCGGGAATGAATTCGGCCGGGCCGATGCGGCCGCGCGTCGGATGATCCCAGCGCACCAGCGCCTCGAAGCCGGAAATCATCCCGTCCATCAGCCGCACGATCGGCTGGTAGACGACGACAAGCTCCTGCCGGTCGATGGCGGCGCGCAGATCGTGCTCCATGATGTCGCGGTCGTTGGCGGACCGCTTCAGAGTGGCGCGGAAGGCCTCGATGCGGTCGCCGCCGAGCTTCTTGGCCTGGTACATGGCGATCTCGGCGTCATGGACCACGTCGCTCGCGTCGCGGTACTGTTCCTCGCCGATGGTCACGCCGATGGACCCGGTGACCATGATCTCGCTGTCGCCGAACAGGATCGGCGCGCGCAGCCCGCGGCGCAGGTTGTCGCCAAAAGCGGCGATCCGGTCGGCCTGCTGCTCGGACAGCAGCACGACGCCGAACTGGTCGCCCGCCAGGCGGCACAGGGTGTCCTGCGGCTTGAGCTGGCGGCCGATGCGGCGCGCCACGGTCAGCAGCACGCTATCGCCCACCGCGATGCCGTGCGTGTCGTTGATGGACTTGAAATCGTCGAGGTCGAACAGCACCGCCGTCGGGCGCCCGGAGCCGTCCGCCCGGTTGCGCACCAGGGCGGCATCCAGCCGGTCGTGGAAAATCTGCCGGTTGGACAGGCCGGTCAGGTTGTCCTTGATGGAATCGTGCAGCATCCGCTCTTCGGAGGTCTTCTGCTCGGTGACGTCGTGCAGCGTGCCGACGCAGCGCACGACCTCGCCGTCGGACCCCAGGATGGGCCGGGCGCGCAGCAGGAACCAGCGGAAATGGCCATCGGCGGCGCGCAGCCGGAAGGTCTGGGTGATGCGGCCGCGGCGCTGGTCGACCACCGCGTCGAGCGTCGCGCGGAACCGGTCGCGGTCCTGCGGATGAATCACGTCGAGCCAGTCGCGCGCCGGACCCTCCAGGGTGCCGTACTTGAGGCTGAGCAGCTCCTCGACCTCGCCGCCGGTAAAGATGCGGTCGCGATCGATGTCCCAGTCCCAGACCATGTCGCCGCTGCCGGTCATCGCCAGCGCCCGGCGGTCGGCATCGTTGATCACGCCGTGCGCCAGCGCGCCGCCGGCGAAGGCGTGCTGCAGCACCGTGAAGCCCAGCAGCAGCACGATCAGCACGATGCCGCCGGCGATCGCCGGCTGTACCAGGTCGTTGCTCAGCCGCCCGGTCACCGTCAGTGCGGAGGCCATCAGCCAGGCGAGCAGCAGGAACCAGCTCGGCAGCAGCATGATGGCGCGGTCGTAGCGCTTGAGCGCCAGATAGACGATGATGCCGAAGCCCACGACGCCGATCACGCCAAGCGAGATCCGGGCGATCCCGGCCGCCACCGACGGATCCGCCACGGCGACGCCGAACAGGCCCAGCAGCAGCACCAGCGCGGCCAGCGCCGCATGGCTGAAATGGATGTGCCAGCGGTTGAGATTGAGATAGGCGTAGAGAAACACGATCAGGCTGGCCGCCAGGATCACCTCGGCGCCGGCGCGATAGATCTGGCCCGCGCCCGCGTTGAGCCCGAACACCCGGCTCCAGAACCCGAAGTCGATGCACAGGTAGCCCAGCACCGTCCATGCAAGCACCGCTGTGGCGGGAAACAGCATCGTCCCCTTGATCACCACGATGATGGTCAGAAACAGCGCCAGCAGGCCTGAAATGCCCAGCACGATGCCATTGTAGAGCGTATAGGCGTTGACGCTTTCCTTGTAGACGTCCGGCTGCCACAGATAGAGCTGCGGCAGGTTCGGCGTACGCAGCTCCGCCACATAGGTGACCACCGCGCCCGGATCGAGCGTGATCAGGAACAGGTCCGCATCGTTGGAACGCTGGCGTTCGGGCGCGATTCCCTGGCTGGGGGTCAGCGAGGCAATCCGCGAGGTGCCGAGATCGGGCCACAGGATGCGCGATCCGGCCAGCCGGTAGAACGGCGCCACCAGCAGCCGGTCGATCTGCTCGTCGGAGGGATTGGACAGCGCGAAGACCACCCAGTTGGTGTTCTCCCCGTCGCGCGAGGCCACCTCGATCCGCCGCACGATGCCGTCGATCCCCGGAGCCGTGGAAAACTGCAGCCGCGCGCCATGATTGAGATACCGGTCGACCGATTGGGTCAGGTCCACCGCATCCGCGTCCAGGGGCACGGGGATGGAGTCGATTGCCCGCGCAGCCGTGGATGACAGGATCAGGGCCGCCGTGAAGAGCGCGACCAAAACATACCCGAAACGATGCACCAGTGACTCCAGTGGGGACGCAAGCAGAGGCGGAAGCAGTACCGGCTGAAAGGACATCCCACAAGAGGTGTTTCGCCACCGAATGCAAGATGAGCCGCCCGCGCCGGGGCCGGAACGTGCCGCCGTGCCGGGCGGAACACGCAACGTGCACCGTGCGGCCACCTCTATGCCGTTCGCTTTTTGGTGAAATTACGCTCCGATCGCCGCTTTGTGAAACCCGGTGCGGCCGGCAGACGGATGTGCTGAACAGCGGCGGACCGCGGTGCGGCCGGCGGGTTGGTTTGCTGAATCGCGGCGCTCATGTCATCGGCTGGACGACGCCGTTTTGCGGCACCGCGGCGTCGCCCAGCGTGGCGGCGCCGTCCTCCGCCAGCCGCGCGAACAGCACGTGATCGCGCCACTCCCCCGCGATCTTGAGATAGCCGCGTGCATAGCCCTCCTGCCTGAAACCGGCCTTCTGCAACAGGCCGATGGAGGCCTGGTTCTGCGGCAGGCAGGCCGCCTCGACGCGATGCAGCCGCAGACCCTCGAAGATGAAGGGCAGGACCGTCGTCACCGCCTCGCTCATGTAGCCGTTGCGCGCGTGCGGCTGGCCGATCCAGTAGCCCAGCGAGCACGACTGCGTGACGCCGCGGCGGATCGACGACAGCGTCAGGCCACCGATCAGGCCGTCGCCCGCGGATTGGAACAGAAAGAACGTGTAGCTGTGGTCGCTGCGCCGTTCGTGCAGATAGCGGCGCAGACGGCGGCGAAACGACGACCGCGTCAGGTCGTCCTCGGGCCAGCTCGGCTCCCAGGGGGTGAGAAAGTCGCGCGAGACGGCCCGCAGCGTCGACCACGCCGCATAGTCGCCGATGACCGGTGCGCGGAGATACAGGCGTGTAGACCGCAGGACCGGACCCTGTTCGCTGACCCCGATGGTGCCGAAAAACGCCATCGCCTTCCCTTTTCGCCGATCAGGCCGTCAGGCTCAGATCGGTCCGCATGCCCAGCCGTTCGGAAATCTCGGCGGCCGTCATCACATTGTCCACCGGCCCCACCGCGGTCAGGCTCGGCCGGCCACTGCGGAACACCTGCGCCGCCACGCGGCGCACATCCTCCGCGCTGACCGCATCGATCCGGGCCACGATCTCGTCGCTGGTGAGACAGCGGCCGTAAATCATCATCTGCCGGGCGATCTGGCCGGCCCGCGCCGCGGGGCTTTCCATCGCCATCATCAGCGACGCGCGGATCTGGGCGCGCGATCGCGCCACCTCGGCCTCGTCGATGGCCTCGCCGGCACGCACCAGCTCACCCAGCAGCACCGGCATCAGTTCGGACAGATCCTCCGCCCCCGTCGCCGCATGCACGGCGAACAGGCCGGTGTCGGAAAACGCCCAGTGCAGGGCATAGATGGCATAGCACAAGCCGCGCGTTTCGCGCACCTCCTGGAACAGCCGCGACGACATGCCCCCGCCGAGCACCGAGGCCAGGATCTGCACCGCATAGTAGTCATCGTGACCGTAGGGGCGGCCCTCGAAGGCCAGCAGCACCTGCGCTTCCATCAAATCGCGGCTCTTGCACACGTGGCCGCCGACGTAGCGGGCCTCGCCGGACCGACCGGCGGGCGCGCCGGAGAAGCGTGCGAACTTGTCTTCCGCCAGCGCGACGATGGCGTCGTGGTCAACCTTGCCGGCCGCCGAGAGGATCATGTTGGGGGCGCGATAGTGGGCGTCGAGGTAGCCGCGCACGCTCTCGGCGGTGAACGCCTTGACCGTTTGCGGGGTGCCCAGGATGCAGCGGCCCAGCGGCTGCTCCGGCCAGGCCGTCGCCTGCATCAGATCGAAGGCCCAGTCCTCGGGCGAATCCTGCGCCGCCCCGATCTCCTGCAGGATGACGTGCTGTTCGCGCCGCAGCTCCTCCGCGTCGACCGTCGGATCGCCGAGAATGTCGGCGAGAAGATCGACCGCCAGCGGCACGTCGCCGGCCAGCACGCGGGCGTAATAGGCGGTGTGCTCGACGCTGGTCGAGGCATTCAGCTCGCCGCCCACCGCCTCGATTTCCTCGGCGATGGAGCGCGCGGAGCGCCGGCTCGTCCCCTTGAACGCCATGTGCTCGAGAAGATGGGTGATCCCGTGCTCTTCCGGGGCCTCGTTGCGCGATCCCACATGCACCCAAACGCCCAGCGCGGCCGTCTCCAGATGCGGCATGCGGTCTGTGACGACCGTAAGCCCGTTGGCAAGACGACTGACGCGTACGTTCATTCCGAGCACCTCTTCCGTTTCAACCCGAATTCTCGACGGCTACGCGTTCTCGACGGCGCGTGCTCGGTCTTCGACCAGCGCCTCGATGGCCGCCTGGTCATTGGCAACGACGCTAAAGGACTCTTCACGTTCCATCAAATCCCCAAGCCAGCCAGGCAGGTGCGCGTCAACGCCGCAGGCCTGTTTCACGGCGGCCGGGAATTTCGCCGGATGCGCGGTGGCCAGCACCACCATCGGCGCGCTGCCGGCTTCGGCCTGCTCCGCCACATGGACGCCCACCGCGGTGTGCGGGTCCAGCAGATAGCCGGCCTCCTGGTGGGTCCGCGCGATCGTCGCGGCCACCGCATCCTCGTCAGCGCGCCCGGCGGAGAACAGCGTGCGGATCTGCGCCATGCCGTCGGCCTCGATCTCGAACGCGCCGCTTTGCGACAGCCCGTCCATCTTGCGCTTCACCGCACCGCCGTCGCGGCCGCAGACCTCGAACAGCAGGCGCTCGAAATTCGACGAGATCTGGATGTCCATCGACGGCGAGCTGGTCGGCTCGACGCCGCGCATCTCGTAGCGCCCGGTCTCCAGCGTCCGCGCGAGAATGTCGTTGACGTTCGTCGCGATGACCAGCCGCTCGATCGACAGGCCCATCTTCGCCGCCACGAAGCCCGCGAAAATATCGCCGAAATTGCCCGTCGGCACCGTGAAGGACACCGGCCGGAACGGCGCGCCGAGGGCGGCGCCGGCGACGAAATAATAGACCACCTGCGCCATGATGCGCGCCCAGTTGATCGAGTTGACGCCGGCAAGCCCCACCCGGTCGCGGAAGGCGAAGTGGTTGAACATCCCCTTCACCATCGACTGGCAGTCGTCGAAATTACCCTCCACCGCCAGAGCATGCACGTTGGCGTCGCGCACGGTGGTCATCTGGTGCTGCTGCACCGGAGAGACGCGGCCGTGCGGAAACAGGATGAAGATGTCGGTGCAGGCGCGGCCCTTGAAGGCCTCGATCGCAGCGCCGCCCGTGTCGCCCGAGGTCGCGCCGACGATGGTGGCGCGCTGGCCGCGCTCGCTCAGCACGTGGTCCATCAGCCGGCCCAGCAGCTGCATCGCCACGTCCTTGAAGGCCAGCGTCGGGCCGTGGAACAGCTCCAGCACGAAGCGGTCGGGCGCCAGTTGCACCAGCGGCGTCACCGCCGGGTGACGGAACTGGGCGTAGGTGTCGCGGATCATCGCGCGCAACACGTCGGCGTCGATGGCGTCGCCCACGAACGGGCTGATCACCTCGAAGGCCACCTCGTGATACGGACGCCCGGCGAAGCCGGCGATCGTCGCGGCGGACAGCTGCGGCCATTCGGCGGGAACATACAGTCCGCCGTCACGCGCAAGGCCACTCAACAAAACCTCGGAAAAATCCAGCTCGGGCGCGGTGCCGCGCGTGCTCACATACTTCAAGCCGCCGGTTCCTCTGCTATGGCCGCCACGCGTCTGCGGGCAGTCCAGTTCGGCGCGCGCACCCTAACCATGAAGCCTGCCAGCGGCAAGCGCCGCTCTTGGCGGTTCCCGGAGGATCACGTCGCCGCGTCGCGCCTCACGCGTGGCCGGCCTCGCTCGACAGCATGCCCGGCGCGATTCCCAGCTTGCGCAGGGCGTTGTCGTACTTGCCGTCGAGATCGGGACCGAAGATCAGTCCCGGATCGGCGGGACAGTTGAGCCAGCCGTTGGCCTGGATCTCGTCCTCCAGCTGTCCGGCGCCCCAGCCCGCGTAGCCCAGCGCGAGGAGCGCATTGCGCGGCCCGTCGCCATCGACGATGGCCTTGAGGATCTCGACCGTCGCGGTCAGGCAGACGTTGTCCTGGATCGGCAGCGTCGAATTCTCGATGAAATAGTCGGGCGAATGCAGCACGAAACCACGCCCGGTTTCCACCGGGCCGCCGCGGTGCACCGTCATCTCGTCGACGCCCGAGGGCAGCAGGATCGCCTGATCGTCGGAAATGATGTCGAGTTGCTGCAGCAGATCGGGGAAGGAAATGTTGCCGGCGGGCTGATTGAGAACGATTCCCATCGCGCCGTCGGCGGAATGGGCGCAAACGTATATGACCGACCGGTCGAATCGGCTGTCCGCCATGCCGGGCATGGCGATCAGCAGCTGACCGTCGAGATACCTGCGCGTCGTGTCGGTGTCCGTGGCCATGGGCATATCCGCTTCGATCGTTTGATTTCTCCCCGGATGCACCAGCTTAGCCCTTGCGCGCGCGTTTGTTAACGGCTGACACTGTCACCAATACGCAAAGCTCACGCAGAAATGAGGATCGCACGGGCTGACGCCGCCGCGTCCAGGTCGTAGGAAGGACCATGCACAAGGATCCACGTCTCCCGCTCTCCCTGCTGACGGCGCTGGCAGCGCCGCTGCTGGTGCTCGTCCTGGCGGCCGCGACACCGGCTCTCGCCGGCGCGACCTCCTGGCACGAGTCCATGGGAGGCGAAATCCGGCTGATCTCCGCCGGAGGTCCGCCCGCCGCCGACGGCACGTTGCAGGCCGGGCTGGAGCTGCGGCTGAAGCCCGGCTGGAAGACATACTGGCGATTCCCCGGCGACAGCGGCATCGGCACCAGCGCCGATTTTTCCGCCTCCATCAACGTCGCCTCGGCGGAGCTGGTCTTCCCGGCGCCCGAGCGGCATTTCGACGGTTTCTCCACATCGATCGGCTACAAGCACGCGGTGGTGCTGCCGATCGCCGTGCGGCCCTGGGATCCTGACAAGCCGATGCTTCTCAACGCCACGGTGACCTACGGCGTCTGCGCCGAGGTCTGTGTGCCGCTGCAGGACGAACTCAGCCTGGTGATGGCCGCGCGCGGCCCCGCGGACGTGGACGCCGCCGCGCGCATCGAGAGCGCCCGTGCCCGCGTCCCGCGGCCCGCCACGGCGGAGGACCCGCTCGCCGTGCGCTCGGTGACGATCAGCGACACGGAGCCGCACGTCTTCACCTTCACCGCCGCGCTCGGCGATCCGTCCGCCCCGGCCGATCTGTTCGTGGAAGGCCCCGACGGATCCTATCTGACCGTGCCCGATGCCGCCGGCGTGCGAGACGGCATTGCCACGTGGACGTTGCCGGTCGACGGGCTGGTGCGCGAGGGGGATGCGGCCAGCCTGCGGCTGACGCTGATCAACGGCGAAAACGCCGTCGACCAGACATGGCCCCTGTCACCGGCGGAATTGCCTTGAGCGGAACCGGCGTGCCGGCACGTGACAATATGTTCACTGACATGACAGTTGAATGTGTCCCCCTACATCCCCTATCTGAGGCGACCTGCGCGAACCGCATAGACACGACGCGTCAGTCGGGAAACCGGGCGGAAATTGCGTCCCGGAGCGCGTCATCGAGAGGAGAACTATCCATGACGATTCAGGTTGGCGATCGCCTGCCCGACGCAACATTCAAGATCATGACCGCGGATGGACCCGGGCAGGTGACCACCGCGGAGCTCTTCGCCGGAAAGAAGGTGATCCTGTTCGCCCTGCCCGGGGCCTTCACCCCGACCTGCCACAAGAACCACCTTCCCGGTTATCTGGAGAATCTCGATACCTTCAAGGACAAGGGCATCGATACGATTGCCGTCACGTCGGTCAATGACGTCTTCGTCATGGACGCCTGGGCAACCGCCACCGGCGGCAAGGGCAAGATCGAATTCCTCGCTGACGGCAACGCCGACTTCGCCAAGACTGTCGGCATGGATGTCGACGCAAGTGCCGGCGGCATGGGCATCCGCTCGCAGCGCTACGCAATGATCGTCGAGGACGGTGTGGTCAAGGCGCTCAACGTCGAGGAACAGCGCGGGCAGGCCGTCACGTCCGGCGCCGCGGCTTTGCTGGAACTCGTCTGACATGTACACGCATCGATGATCGCGGACGGGGACCTTCGGGTCCCCGTCTTGCTTCGGCGCCGGCATCCCCGTTCGATGGGAGCGGCGATCCGGGATCACAATCAGCGAATGCCGCTCAGCCGCTTGCTGCGTCCGTAGACAACAAAACCGAAGACGCCCAGCAAGGCGGCCGCGACGCCATACCAGGTGAAAGCGTAGCCAAGGTGCGGGTTGTTGAAGCTGACCATCGTCTCGCCGGGCTGCGGCAGCGCGCCTTCGCGACCGTGGCTTGCGCGCAGGTCGACCGTGTAGGGCGCCACCTTCGCGGCGTCGAGACCGAAAGCCTTCGCCATCTCGGTGGGATCGCGCACGAACCAGACGTTCTTGTCGCGGTCGGCGTCGGGCGTGAACATCTGCGCGGGTTCGGGGCGGCGGATCGTGCCGTCGATCTCCACCGTGCCCGCCGGCGCAGCGCTTCCGGGCCGCGACGCGGGCTCCTTGCGCGCCTCGGGCACGAAGCCGCGGTTGACGAACACCGTCCAGCCGGCGTCCGTCTCGAATGGCGACACGACCCAGTAGCCGGGGCCGCCATAGGCGCCGCGCGGATTGGCCAGCGCCGTGTAGACATGCAGTTCGCCGGGCAGATAGTGGCCGGAGAACCCGACATGCAGATAGTCGATGTCCTCGATGGTCTGGCCGGCCCAGCTTTCGGGTCCCGGCGGCGGCACGGCGGCGGCGTCGATGCGCGCGTCCACCCGCGCGATCAGCGCTTCCTTCCAAGCCAGCCGGCGCATCTGCCAGTTACCGAGCGCCACCAGCACGACGAAGGCGACCAGCACCAGCACTCCGGGGACCACAAGGGCGCGCATCGCGCGCGCGTCGGGATCCTTCGGCCAGCGATCA
>JBFHII010000063.1:0-9756 GCA_041596535.1 Breoghania sp.
GCTGGAACAGGTACCACCGGCGAAATCGCGATAGCGCCCGCGGCACCTCCGGCGGGCGACGCGCCGAGACAGGTCACCCGGGAAATACGGACATCAGGCACATGAGCGACGATCAGGCCGAGGCGACGCAGATCACGCCCGCCGACGTGGAGACGTTCCGCAACGCCATGAGCCGCATCGCTGCGGCGGTCCACATCGTTGCAACCGATGGCCCGGCCGGCCGCGCTGGCGTGACAGTGACCGCGATGACTCCCGTATCCGACTCACCGGCGACAGTCCTCTTCTGCCTGAACCGCGTCAGCTCCATCACCCCAATGCTCGAGCAGAACGGCGTGTTCAGCATCAACACGCTGGCGGCGGGCAATGACAGTATCTCGCTCGCGGAGGCGTTCGCCGGACGCGCGGGCCTTTCCCAGGACGACCGGTTCGCGCAGGCCGCATGGGGCGAGTTGGCCACCGGCGCGCCGGTGCTGCAGGCCGCGCACGGCGCTCTTGATTGCCGCGTGACCGAAATCCGGACCGTCGCGACCCACTCCGTCGTCTTTGGCGAAGTCGTGGCCATCCGCAACGGCGTGACCACCGAGGCGCTTGTTTACCTGGATCGGGAATTCCGCGGCCTTTGAACGCCATGGCCGTCAGGGAAGACGGACCTTGCCCCGGGCAAGCCTCCACGCCTAAATTCGCCTATGAACCAGAGCCAGCCGGTCCCGCAGTTTCACCTGTTCGGCGAAGCGCCGCTTGAAGCCGCCTTCGATTTCATTCACGTGGAAACCATCGCGGCACGCTCCATCCGCCACGCCTGGACCATCGCCCCGCACAACCATCGCTATCTGCACCAGATCCTCGTGATCGCGTCCGGCTGCGGCGTCGCGCGGCTGGAAAGCGACACGATCGACTTTAGCGGCCCGGTGGTAATTCCGGTTCCGGCCACCATGGTGCACGGATTCACATTCGACGAAGACGTCAGCGGATACGTCGCCACCTTCACCGATGACGTGGTGCGGGGCTTGCGCGACGCGACCGGTTCGGTGCGCTCCCGCCTGGAAGCCCTGTTCTGCGAGCCGCTTCTGCCCCTGGAACACGGGGAGACCTTCAAGCGGATCCACGCCGACACGCGGGACCTGCACGAGGAACTGACGCTTGCCCGCGACGGCCACCAGATCGCCCTGCGCGCCCACCTCGCCCTGCTGATCATCGAGATCAGCCGCGCCCGCGCCTCGCGTCGGCGCTATGCGGAAGTGACCCTGTCGGGTCTGGACCAGACCATTGCCGCATTGCGCGAGATTATCGAGGACCGCTTCCGGGTAACCCGCAGGATCGGCGACTACGCCGAGGCACTCAACATGACCTCCGACCGCCTGAACGAACACTGCAAGCGGATCACCGGCGTCACCGTCAGCCATTTGATCCGCCAGCGGCTGATCACCGAGGCCAAGCGGCAACTGATGTTCACCGACCGTGCCGCATCCCAGATCGCCTATGATCTCAATTTCGCCGATCCATCGCATTTCTCGCGGTTCTTTCGCCGCTACACCGGCATGCCGCCCCAGGAATTCCGAGCCGGGCAACGCGTGCCAAGCGCGCTTGCAGGCACCGACAGCCAATGAAGCACCACCAACCCTTGAAGGCGCCCGCCCCGTGAAACCTGGCCCCACCAACCTGATCACCGACGTGCCCGGCCTGATGGTCGGAAACGCCGCGGATTCCACCTTGAAATCCGGCGTCACCGTGCTGCTTCCGGACGCCCCCGCGGTGGCCTCCGTCGCCATCCATGGCGGCGCACCGGGCACCCGGGAAATCGCGCTGCTGGAGCCCGACCAGACGGTGGAACACATCGACGCGCTGGTGTTCTCGGGCGGGTCTGCCTACGGGCTGGACGCGGCGGCTGGCGTGCAGTCACGGCTTGCGGAAATGGGGCGTGGCTATCAGGTCGGCCCCGTCAACGTGCCGATCGTGCCCGCGGCAATCCTGTTCGACCTGCTCAATGGCGGCAACAAGGACTGGGGCCAGGCGACGCCCTATCGCGATCTGGGCCGCGCGGCCTGCGAGGACGCGGCCCGCCTCTTCGCGCTTGGAACCGTGGGCGCGGGCACCGGAGCGACAACGGCCAACCTCAAGGGCGGCCTGGGTTCGGCTTCCTGCGAGATCGAGCAGGGCGCGATGGCGGGCGCGACCGTCGGCGCGCTCGTCGCCGTCAATGCGCTGGGCCGGGTGACGATCGGCGATGGCCCGCATTTCTGGGCCTCGCCCTTCGAGATAGACGATGAATTCGGTGGTCTCGGGCTGCCCTTCCCCCTGCCGGGCAACGCGACCGAGGTGCGCACCAAACTCGACACGCTGAAGCCTGGCGCCAACACCACCATCGCCATCGTCGCCACCGACGCGATGCTGACCAAATCGGAGGCCAAGCGGCTGGCAGTGATGGCGCACGACGGCATGGCGCGCGCTATCTGGCCGGCGCACACGCCGCTCGATGGCGATCTCATTTTCGCGCTGTCGACCGGCAAGCGTCCGTTGGCCAGTCCCGCCGTCGATCTCGTCGCGCTGGGCGCGGCGGCCGCGGCCACGCTGTCGCGGGCGATTGCCCGCGGCGTCTATGAGGCCGACAAGGCGGCAGGCGACACGGTTGCAACCTGGCGCGAGACGTTCGGCCGCTAGCGGGACCCTACTCCGCCGCCTCCATCAACGGCATGGTGCTGCCTGGCGCGTCGTTGCCAGCCGCCGGGCCGCTCTTGTCGAAATGCGCCATCAGCTGGACGCGCTTTTCGTCCGCCCTGGCCATGTTCGCTTCCTTCACCGGGCCGAAGCCGCGGACCATGTCGGGCACGCGGGCCAGTTCCACCAGCAGACCGTAGTTGCCGCCGTCGATCCGGCGCAGGATCAGTTCCAGATCCCCCGTGTAGCGGGCCAGCAGCACGCGTTCCGCCTTGCGCTCGGCCGTGTATCCGAACGGGTCGACCAAGGTGCCGCGCAGGCGCCGGGCGGATGCCAGAAGCCTGAACGCGGAAAACACCCACGGCCCGAAGGCACGCTTCTTCGGCCGGCCGGTGGCCGGGTCTGTGCGCGTGAGCAGCGGCGGGGCCAACATGACCTTCAGTTTCTTCGGATCGGCGAAGGTGGCCATCAGCTTGTCACGGAATTCCGGTTCGCTGTAGAGCCGCGCGACTTCGTACTCGTCCTTCACCGCCATCAGCCTGTAGAGGTTCTCGGAAACCGTGCGGGTCAGCCGCATGCCGCCGATGCCGCGCCGCTCATCTGCCCTGCGAATACGCTCCACCAGATCGGCGAAGCGGGCTGCATAGGCAGCATCGTGATAGTTCGAGAGTTCGTTCGTCAGGAACGCAATGCGCCTGTCGAGCGGCATAGGCTCGACGGACTGGCGCCGGGGAAGCGCATCGAGCAACGCCTGCGGCTTCGCCGCGAGAACGCGGCCCGCCGAAAGCGCCTTGAGGTTCGCGTCGATCGCCACGCCATTGAGATGGATCGCGGCTTCAAGCGCCTGGAGCGACAGCGGCAGGCTGCCCGCCTGAAACGCCATGCCGACCAGCATCATGTTGGAATAGAGCGTGTCACCGAACAACGCCTCGGCGATGCCCGCCACATCGCGCACGTGCAACTCGCGCGCCGCCTGTTCAAGCGTGCGCTCCATCCGTGCCTCATCGATGGTGAGGGTCTGCCGAATGGTGAATTCGGCGGTCGGCGCCACGGTTCCGTTGACGAAGGCGCGGGTGCGATCGCGGTTCATCAGCGTCAGCGCCTCCGCGCCACAGGAAACGACCATGTCGCTTGCCAGCAGCACATCGAGCGCCGCGGTGGGAACCCGCGGCCCTTCGATTGCGGTCTCACGCGCGGCAAAACGGATGTGCGAGGTGACCGGTCCGCCCTTCTGGGCGAGGCCCGTCATATCGAGGGTCGAGGCGTTGATCCCGTCCACATGCGCCGCCATCGCCAACACCGCGGCGATCGTCGTCACGCCCATGCCGCCGATGCCCGCCAGCAGCATGTTGACCGGCTGATCGAGACCGGCGGTCACCGCCTCCGGCAGATCCGCAACCAACGCGCCGATGTCCACGCCAGCACCGTCCGCCTTGCGCAACTGCGCGCCGTGCACCTCGACGAAGGAAGGGCAAAAACCCTTCACACAGGAGTAGTCCTTGTTGCAGCTGGACTGGTTGATGCGCCGCTTCTGGCCGAAATCGGTTTCCAGCGGCTCGACCGACAGGCAGTTGGACTGCACGGAGCAGTCGCCGCAACCCTCGCAAACACGGTCGTTGATGAACACCCGCATGTCGGGGTCCTCATAAAGACCCTTCTTGCGGCGGCGGCGCTTCTCCGCCGCGCACGTCTGGTCGTAGACAATCGCCGAAACGCCGGGGAACGCCGCAAGCTCTTGCTGGATCGTCATCAGCTCGTCCCGGTCGTGCACGGGCACCCCGGGTGCCAGATCCGCACGCCCCGCGTACAGATGCGGACGTTCCGAGAGAACCACGATCCGCTCGACGCCCTCCGCCGCCAGTTGCCGCGTCAGGGTGGGCACGTCCAGCGGACCGTCGTGGCTTTGGCCGCCGGTCATGGCAACCGCGTCATTGAACAGGATCTTGTAGGTGATCGGCGCCTTGGCGGCGACCGCCTGGCGGATGGCCAGGATGCCGGAATGGAAATAGGTGCCATCGCCGAGGTTGGCGAAGACGTGCTTGTCGCGCGAGAACGGCGCCTGGCCGATCCACAGCACGCCCTCGCCACCCATGGCGATCTGGCCGTCGGTGGAGCGTCCGGCGATTTCCGTCATGGCGTGACAGCCAATCCCCGGCATGACACGGGCGCCCTCCGGCACCTTGGTGGACGTGGAATGCGGGCAGCCGGAGCAGAAATACGGCGTGCGTACCGTACCCGCCGTATGCGAGGCGGCCCACTGCGCCTGCCGTGACATGGTATCCGCCACCGCACGCATTTCGTCGGTGACCATGTCCTGCGGCAGGAAACTCAGCAGGCTGGCAACGATCTCCGCCGTGCCCAGTTCCAGCACATCGGACAGGAAGGCTTCGCCCTCGGGCGTCCGCTTGCCCCAAACGGGCGGCCGGCGGTCCGCCGGCCAGTTGTAGAAAAGCTCCTTGATCTGCGGCTCGAGGAAGGCGCGCTTGTGCTCGACCACCAACAGCCGGTCGATACCGCGCGCAAACCGCGAAATGCCGGAGGGTTCCAGCGGCCAGGAAACCGCCACCTTGTAGATCGCCAGCCCCATCGACCGGGCGCGGTCCTCGTCGATGCCAAGCAGCGCAAGCGCCTGACGCAGGTCGCGGTAGGCCTTGCCGGTTGCCACGAGGCCAAGACGCGGGAACTCCGCGCCGAAGCGGTTGCCGTCGAGCGCGTTGGCGCGCACGTAGGCCTGCGCCGCCGGCACCCGCGCGTCGCGCAGCAGCCGCTCGCTTTCAAGCCGCCCGGCCAGCAGGAACTGCCGGTCACGCGCGCCGATATCAATGCCCTCGAACCCCGACGGCACACGGAATGACAGCCGCGCGTCATCGACATCGACAATGCCGGAGGCGTCCATCGTATCCGCCAGGCAGATCATCGCGGACCACAGGCCGCAGTAACGCGACATCGCCAGGCCGTGCAGCCCGTAATCCAGCACATCCTGGATGTCGGCGGGATTGAACACCGGCATCTCGGCATGCAGGAAGAAAAATTCGCTCTGCGCGGCGATAAGGGAGGATTTTGCCAGATGGTCGTCGCCGGCCAGCGCCAGGGCCCCGCCCTTGGGGTCGGTGCCGCTCATGTTGGCCTGCTTCAGCACGTCGCCGGCCCGGTCAACGCCGGGCGCCTTGCCGTACCAGATGCCGAAGACGCCGTCGTAATCGCTGCCCTGCCCCTGCAGGCCGATCGTCTGCGTTCCCCACACCGCGGTGGCGCCCAACTCTTCGTTGACGCCGGGCTGAAACACCAGATTGTTCGCCGCCAGATGCGTCTTCGCCCGCAGCAGTTCCGTGTCATAGCCGGCCAGCGGTGATCCACGGTAGCCCGAGATGAAGCCCGCGGTGTTGAGCCCTGCGGCACGGTCCAGCCGCGCGCGGTCCAGCCCAAGGCGCACGAGCGCCTGGATGCCGCTCATGTAGACCCGGCCTTTCCGGGCAAGGTACTTGTCGTCCAGCGTGACGGTTTTTGCGTAAGCATTCATGAAGGCATTCCTCAAAGCCTCGGCGCGCGGCGCGGTGCGGACGAAACGCCAGGAGCCTGACGGCGCGCACGACCTGACCTTGAGAATGCTCCTGTTTCATGGCAATTTTCGTGCTAACGTGACGTACCCAATGATGAATTTTGCGATTTTCTTCCGGGAATACCCGTATGACTGAAAAAATCCTT
Source organism: Breoghania sp. (assembly GCA_041596535.1). GTDB lineage: Bacteria > Pseudomonadota > Alphaproteobacteria > Rhizobiales > Stappiaceae > Breoghania. Next base: position 6,361 of record JBFHII010000063.1, read on the forward strand.
CTTGATCCGACGGACATTCGCGTCCTGCAGATTCTGCAGCGCGACGCCTCGCTCTCTATCGCCGAGATCGCGCGCCAGGCGGGGATGAGCCAGACGCCGTGCTGGCGTCGGATCAAGAAGCTGAAAGACACAGGTGTCATTCGGCAGATTGCGGGAATCGTCGACCGCGAGGCGGTGGGGCTGAATTTCGTCGCCTACGCCTTCGTCAAGCTGGCGGTGCCCAGCCGCGAGAACATGGCGACCTTCGACAAGCTGGTGCATCACTGGCCGGAGGTGACCATCTGCGAACGCATCACCGGCGCCGTCGACTACCTGATCAAGGTGGTGACCGGCGACATCAAGAGCTACGACGATTTTCTGCGCCTGAAGCTGCTCGACGGCGAGCTGGTTTCCGACGTGCAGTCCCGCATCGTCGTGCATACGGTAAAGGACACCGTGGCCTTGCCCTTGCGGGAAAACTGAACCTTCAGATATCGAGGAAGCGCGAGGGCGAGTAAGGCGTGGGATCAACGATGGTCCGGCCGCCGGTCATCATCTCCGCCAGCAGCCGCCCGGTCACCGGCCCGTTGGTGAAACCCGTGTGGCCATGGCCCAGGTTGAACCACATTCCCCCGTGGCGCGGCGCCCGGCCGACCATCGGCAGGCTGTCTGGGAAGCACGGTCGCGATCCCATCCAGGGCTTGTCCTCTACCTCCGCGGCGATGGGGAACAGCTGCCGCGCCAGGGGTTTGGTCCGCCGGATCTGCACGGGCGTGGGATCCGCGTCGCGGTCGGCGAACTCGATGCCCGTCGTCAGGCGCACACCGTGCTCCATAGGCGTCAGCACGAAGCCGTTGTCGATGTCGACCACCGGCCGTTTCAGGGTGGCGTTTCCCTGCGCGGTGTAGTGGATGTGATAGCCGCGCTTCACCGCCAGCGGCAGCGCATAGCCAAACAGCCGCAACAGATCCATCGACCATGGACCCAGCGCCACCACCACATCCGTGGCCACCACCTCGCCGGTCGCGGCTTCCACCGCCCAGTCATCGCCCTCCCGCCGCAGGCTGAGCGCATTGCCGCGCAGGATCTCACCGCCCATCAGCCGGAACGTCTCGGCATAGGCCTTGGTGACGCCGCCGGGGCTAGAAACCGAATGCGAGTCCTTCCAGAACACCGCCTTGTGGCAGGCCGGACGCAGATGCGGCTCCAAAGCGTTCAAGTCTCCGGGTTCGAGGATATCGTAGCCCGCCCCGAAGATGCGCGCGTAATGCAGATCGCGCTCGATATCGCCGAAGCCAGCCTTGCTGCGGTAGAGATGAATCCAACCGGTGTCGCGAAAATACCGCTCCGCCGGCGTCGAATGCGCCAGCGCCCAGTGTTCCGCCGCCGCGTGCCGCTCAAGCTGATCGATGGCGCGCGCGAACCGGTCGACGGCCACGTTGCGGGAATATTCGCGGAACTGCCACAACCATGGCAGCAATCCGCGCAGGAAACCTGGATGGTAATGCGCTTGCGGACTACGGTTCAGCGCGTAGGTGAGCAGCGCGCGGAAACTGTCGGGAAAGGTGATCGGCACGAAGCCGTCACGCTCGATGACACCGGCATTGCCGTGCGACGTCTCCTCACCTGGCGCACGCCGGTCGATCAGGGCGACCGACCGACCCCGCTTGAGCAGGTGAAATGCCGAGGAAACCCCGGCGATACCGGCTCCCAACACGATTGTATCCACGCGTTGCACTTGGAGTTTCCTTTTCGCAACCGACAAACCTGTCAATACTCAGCCAGATCACGTTCGGGACGAGACTTCCAGCGATTGAGGAAAGTAACGCATGATCAATAAGTTGGCCAGCCTAGCCATCAGAGAATCGGGGCGCGGCTTGCGATGGCTCGGCGACTGCGGCGTCCGCGCGGTTGCGGCCAGCGCGGTTCTCGGCCTGCTGTTGCCGGGCCTCTCCTCCGTGCTGCGGCCGATGATCGGCGTGGCCATCTTCATGCTGCTGGTGCTGGCCTTCCTGCGCGTCGACCCGCAGGCGGTGATTGCGCGAATCCGCAAGCCCACGCTGGTGCTGGTTTCCGCGGTGTGGATCATGCTCGCGGTACCCCTGTTCGCCGCCCTCCTGATGCATGTCACCGGCCTGAGCGCGCAAAGCCCGGCTCTGATGCTGGCCGTGTTCATCGTCACCGCAGCACCTCCGGTGATGTCGGCGCCGGCGTTTGCCGCCCTGATGGGACTGGATGGCGCGCTGAGCCTCACCGTGCTGATTGCCGCGACCACGCTGACCCCGCTGACGGCGCCGCTGATTGCCGGCATCATGCTGGACGCGGCGCTGCCGATATCGGCATTGTCGCTGGCCCTAAGGCTGGCGGCCCTGCTGGCGGGATCGCTGGCGCTGTCCTGGGTGATCCGGCGGCTGGCGACCCCGGCCCGACTGGTGGCGCGGCGGCGCGAGATCGACGGCTTGAACGTGATCCTGCTGTTCGGCTTCATCATCGCCGCCATGGACGGGGTCGCAAGCCGGTTTCTCGTCGAGCCGTGGCTTGTGCTCGGCATCGCGGCCCTGAGCTTCGGCGTCGCCTTCACGCAAATCATCCTGACCATGCTGGCGCTGCCGAAAGCGGCCCGGTCCGACGCCTTCGTGGTGGCGCACGCGGCGGGAAACCGCAACATGGGACTGATGGTGGCAGCCCTTGGCGGCGCCCTGCCCGACCTCGCATGGCTGTATTTCGCGCTCGGGCAACTGCCCATCTACCTGCTGCCCCTGATGCTCAAGCCGCTGGCCGAAAGAATTCGGCCCAGCGTTCCCGACCAACAGATCCGCTCCGGCCCGTCATGACGCTCCGTCTCGCCAACAAGGACGCCCGCCGCCTGTTCCTGCATGGCCAGCGCCTGTCCGGCAGTCCCCGCACCCGGCTTGATGCCGATGCGCTGCAGGCGCTGATCGAGGATCTCGGGTTCGTCCAGATCGACAGCATCAACACGGTGGAGCGCGCCCACCACCAGATCCTGTTCTCCCGCTCGCAGGCCTACCGACCCGACGATCTCAGGCACCTGCACGAAACCGAGGCGAGCGTGTTCGAGAACTGGACGCACGACGCGTCGATCATCCCGTCGCGCTATTTCCCCTACTGGCGCCACCGTTTCGCCCGGGAACAGAAGCGGCTGCGCGAACGCTGGCAGAAATGGCGGCGCGACGGTTTCGAGGATTTGATCGGCACGGTGCGCGCCCATGTGGAGTCCAACGGACCGACAATGGCGCGCGATCTGGGGTTGGACGCGGCAACAGGCGGCGATGGCGGACCCAAGAAGGGCGGCGACGGCTGGTGGGACTGGCATCCGTCCAAGACGGCGCTGGAGTATCTTTGGCGCACCGGCGAAATCTCCGTCGTGCGCCGCGAGGGATTCCAGAAGGTCTATGA
>JBFHII010000064.1:0-9701 GCA_041596535.1 Breoghania sp.
TACGAGCGCGACAAGCGCCGCCGCGGCCTGCTCGATTTCGAGGATCTGGTGGTCAAGACCGCCAACCTGCTGTCGCGTTCGGAAGCGGCCCAATGGGTGCAATACAAGCTCGATCAGGGACTGGATCATATCCTGGTGGACGAAGCCCAGGACACCAGCCCGCGCCAGTGGCAGGTGATCAGGGCGCTGGCGGAGGAGTTTTTCTCCGGCGAGGGCGCACGACCCGGTGTGCGCACGGTGTTCGCCGTGGGCGACGAGAAACAGTCGATCTACTCGTTCCAGGGGGCCGTGCCCGCCTATTTCGCCGAGATGCGCCGCTTCTTCGACGCCCGCGCCCGCAATGCGCAAGCCGACTTCCACGACGTGCGCCTGACGCTGTCGTTCCGCTCCACGCCCGATGTGCTGGGCGCGGTCGACCAGGTCTTCGCGGATCCGGAAACCCGGGCGGGCCTGTCACAGGAGAATGACGCCACGGTGCACGAGGCGGTGCGCCGCAACGACCCCGGCCTTGTCGAGATCTGGCCGCTGCTGGCGCCTGAGGAGACGGAAGCCGACGACGACTGGATGGCGCCGCTCGACCGCGCCGGCCCCGGCAGCCCGATGATCCGCACGGCAGAGCGCATCGCCGACCAGATCCTGGAATGGACCCGCACGGGCATGGCCGGTCCCGGCGACATCCTGGTGCTGCTGCGCAAACGCGGCGGTTTTGTCGAGGCCCTGAACCGGGCCCTGAAGACGCGCGACATTCCGGTCGCCGGCTCCGACAGGCTGGTGCTCAACGAGCACATCGCGGTGAAGGACCTGGTGGCACTGGGCCGGTTCATTCTGCTCGCCGAGGACGACCTGTCGCTGGCGGCCCTGCTCAAGAGCCCGCTGTTCGGGCTCGACGACGACGATCTTTTCGCAATCGCGCACAAGCGGCCCTCGACCCTGTGGCGGGCACTGGGCAAGGCGGCGCGCGAGGAGCCAAAGTTCCGCGTGGCGTTCGAACAGCTGGAGCGCTGGCGCGCGCGCGCCGACTTCGTGCCGCCCTACGAGTTCTTCGCTCAGGTGCTCGGCCCCGACGGCGGCCGCCGGCGCATGCGCGAGCGGCTGGGTCTCGAGGTCGACGACGTGCTCGATGAGTTCCTGTCGCTGACTTTGGCCTACGAGAGCACCGGCGTGCCGGGGCTGGAAGGATTCCTCGCTTGGCTGACCGCCGCACCCACCCAGGTCAAGCGCGAGATGGATGCGGCGGCCGGCGCGGTGCGCATCATGACGGTGCATGGCGCCAAGGGACTGGAAGCGCCGGTGGTGTTTCTCGTCGATACCGGCGCCAAGCCGGTGCAGTCCAGCCACGATCCGGCGGTGCTGCCGCGCGCGCTGAGCGACAATCCGCTGACGCCGCCTGCGCTCGTCTGGCTGCCGGTCAAGGCGGAGCGCACCCAGTGGCACCACGACGCCCTTCAGGCGGTGCACGAGAGGGCCGGCGAGGAATACCGCAGGCTGCTGTATGTGGCGATGACACGGGCGCGCGACCGGCTGGTGGTCTGCGGCTGGCAGCCGGCACGCGGGGCATCGGAGGACTGCTGGCACGCGCTGGTGCAGCGCGGCCTCAGAACCGACGCCCGCGAGATTTTTGATGCCGCCGGGGAGTTGCGCGCCCTGCACTGGCAACGCCCCGGTGCAACGACGCCCCCTTCCGCACAAACGGCGGGCGAGGCCCGGGCGACCACATCCGAAACCGCCCTGCCCGCCTGGGCGCGGACCGCCGCGCCGGGGATCGAAAGCCCCCGCCGCCTGATGCCATCGCGCGCGCACGAGCTGCTGTCTGTTTCCGAGGGCATCGAGGAGCCGGAACCGCGCCACGCGCTGGAGGCAGCGCTCGAGCCGGATCAATGGGGGCTGGTGCGCGGCCGGCTGGTGCACCGCCTGCTGCAGACCCTGCCCGACATCTCGCCCGGCGAACGCCAGGCCGCCGCTGGGCGCTATCTCGACGCCGCCCTGAACGACGCCTTCGCCGATCGTCGCGAGCCGCTGATGGCCGAGGTCTTCAGCGTTCTCGACGATCCGCAGTTCGGCGTCCTGTTCTCGGACCGGGCACGCGCCGAGATTCCCATCGTGGGATCGCTGCGAGGCGTGGACGGGGAAACCTTCGCGGTGTCGGGCCAGATCGACCGGCTGGTGGTCAGCGCCGACGCTGTGCTCATCGTTGACTACAAGACAAACGCCCGGCCGCCGCAGGGTCTGGACGCCGTGCCGCGCGGCTATGTCGCGCAGCTCGCCCTCTACAGGCGGCTGCTGGCCGAGCTCTATCCGGACCGTCCCGTGCGCGCCGTCCTGCTGTGGACGGCGACCCCCAGCCTGATGGAGGTTCCCGGCACGATGATGGATTCCATTGCCTCTGCATTCGCGGGTGGTGAGGATACAGTTGCTTGACGGTCGGCCATTGCGTTCCTACGTTCTGGATCAACTGATGGCGCAGTGTCCCCGCGCCAGTTCAAGGCAACAGACTATCCGGGCATCAACCCGAAACCGTTGAGAGGTTCAACATGACGACCGTAACAGTCAGCGACGCATCCTTCGATGCCGATGTGCTGAAGTCCTCCGAGCCCGTCGTGGTCGATTTCTGGGCCGAATGGTGCGGCCCGTGCAAGATGATCGCCCCCGCTCTGGAAGAGATTTCCAACGAGATGGAAGGCAAGGTGAAGGTCGTCAAGCTCAACATCGACGAGAATCAGGAGACCGCGATCAAGTTCGGCGTGCGCTCGATTCCGACACTGATTCTGTTCAAGGACGGCCAGCCGGCAGCAACCCAGGTGGGCGCCGCCCCCAAGGGCAAGCTGCTCGATTGGGTCAACTCCTCGATCTGATGCTCGCCGGCCAATGACGGACAGACCCCGGCCGCACGCGGTCGGGGTCTTGTCGTTTCCGGCCTTCCGATGCGTCGCGTCGGCGCCTGAAGCCGCGAGCGAGGCTGCCCCGGTCTTGATTTTCGGGTCAAAAAGCCTCAAATGCGCCTCGTGGCGGGCGCCCCAGGGATAAGCCGCGCGTGCCGGACTCCAGACGACGGGTCTTTGCACAGCCGGATGAGCCGCAGTGCTGGCGCCGCAGACAATTTTTCGATCAATCAGACGTTCACGGGATCACGATGACGGACGAGACCGACAAGATGGAAGCCGGACACGAGCCGGACATTGAACAGGCCGAGGCCGCTTCGGCGGCTGATGCCGACGCGATCAGTCCCGAGGATGCGGTGGAAGCGCTTGTGCGCGAGAACGCCGACCTGAAGGACCAGACCCTGCGCACACTGGCGGAAATGGAAAACCTTCGCCGGCGTACGGAGCGCGAGGTCCGCGACGCCAAGCAATATGCCGTTGCAAGCTTTGCCCGTGACATGCTGACGGTGAGCGACAATCTCTCCCGCGCGCTCGAAGCGCTGCCGGCGGAAACCCGCGATTCGGCCGACGAGGGGCTGAAAGCCCTGATCGACGGCATCGGCATGACCGAGCGCGAAATGCTCAACCAGCTCGAGAAGCACGGCGTGCGGCCGCTCAATCCGGAAGGCGAGAAGTTCGATCCGAACTTCCACCAGGCGATGTTCGAGGTGCCGAATGCCGAAGTGCCCAGCGGCACCGTCGTGCAGGTCGTTCAGACCGGCTACGTGATCGGAGACCGCGTGCTGCGCCCGGCCATGGTCGGCGTTGCCAAGGGCGCGCCAAAGGCCGCCCCCCAGCCGGTCTCCGGCGATCCCGGACAGACGATCGACAAGACCGCCTGAGCAAAATCGGCACAGACATGATATGACAAGGCGCCGGAGCGATCCGGCGCCTTTTTCATGTCACGCCAAGACCGAAGGTGGCCATGCTGCAGATCCTGGATTTCGTCGGTGTCGCCGTGTTCGCGATTTCCGGCGGCATCGCCGCCTCGCGGCTGAAGCTCGATATCCTCGCCTTCATCCTGTTCGCGACGTTCACCGGCATCGGCGGCGGCACCTTGCGCGATCTGTTGCTGGGGGCACCGGTGTTCTGGGTTGTCGACCAGACCTACCTGATCGTCTGCCTGGGCGTTGGCGTGGCCACCTGGTACCTGGCCCATCTCGGTGAAGCCTGGGGCAAACCACTGCGCTGGGCCGACGCGATCGGGCTGGCGTGCTACTGCGTCATGGGAGCGGCCAAGACCATGGCGCTGACCGGCCAGCCGGTGGTTGCCATCTTCATGGGCGTGGCGACGGCGAGTTTCGGCGGCGTCATCCGTGACACGATCGCGGGACAGCCGAGTGCCATCGTCAAATCCGAACTCTACCTGACCGCGGCCTTCGTCGGAGCGTCATGCTTCGTCGGCCTGGTGACAGCCGGCGCCCCGCCATGGTCGGCGGCCGCAGTCGGAGCGCTGGCCGCGCTTGTCCTGCGGGGCGGCTCGATCCAGTACGACTGGTCGCTACCGGGCTACAAGGCGCCCGGAAGCTAGCCCGGACGCTGCTGCGAATTGACGGCGGATCAACGTTACATTGCCGCGGTCGACATCCGTCCGGCGCTTGCGCGTCAGACGGCCTCGACCACCTTGGCGAGCTTGTCGCGGACCGTTGTGGCCACGTCGCGCACCTCGGCATTGTCGATCATGCTCATGGCGGCGGCAGGATCCATTGCGGAGACCTCAATGCCGTCTGCGCCCTTGTCCTGCACGACGACGTTGCACGGCAGCAGCACGCCGACCTTGTCCTCGGCGCTGATCGCGCGATGGGCGAGGCCGGGGTTGCAGGCGCCAAGAATCAGATAGGGGCGGAAATCGACATCGATCTTGGTCTTCAGCGTCGTCTTGAGATCAATCTCGGTGAGAATGCCGAACCCCTCGTCCTTGAGAGCCTGGGTCGTGCGGGCGACGACGTCGTCGAAATCACCGGAAACGGTTCGGCTGATGTGATAGCTCATTGAAAACCTCGCAATGCATGGTCACGGGAACACGAGTGTCCCCGCAATCCCATGCGCCCGCTTTGCGGCGAGTCAAAGTCAGGTCTTCAAGAAAACCAGAATCGCCGCGGCGAGATCTTCGATGGCCGTTCCGACCGACTTGAACACCGTGGTCTGGTCGTAGAAGCGCCGTCCGGCCTTCTCGCCGCGGCACAGCTCGAACAGATCCGCGGTGATATCGGCCTCGGTGATCACGCCGTCGGCCAGCGGCTGGGTGATGTCGCCGCCTTCCTTCAGCGCCCCGGCGCGGGTATCGACGAAGATTCGCGCCTTGCGCATGACCTCGTCGTCGGTTTCACGCATCATCGGGGTAAAGGCGCCAACGAGATCGAGATGCGCGCCCGGGCTCAGCCAGTCGCCCAAGACCAGCGGCTCCTTGGACAGCGTTGCGCAGGAGATGACATCGGCGCCGCGCACGCCCCCTTCCAGATCGCTCGTCGCGCGCACGCTGATTCCATCGAGACCGTCCATGGAGCGGGCAAGCCGCTCGGCGCTTTCACGGCCGCGATTCCAGACGAGCACCTCACGGATCTGCCGGACGCTCGCGTGGGCCCGGATGAGATAGGGCGCCAGCGCGCCGGAGCCCACGAGCATCAGCTTGGCAGCATCCTCACGCGCCAGATAACTCGCGGCAAGCGCGGAGGCTGCCGCCGTGCGCCACAACGTCAGGGCCTGGCCATCCATCACCGCCAGCATTTCGCCATTGCGGCCTGACAGCAGAAGATAGACGCCCTGGACCGTCGGCGATCCGACTGCGGCGTTTTCGGGAAACACCGAGACGACCTTGACGCCGATATAGCCGCGATCGGAATGCGTCTGCTGCGTGAAATCGTTCCACGCCGGCATCAGCAGCAGCATCGCATCCGAGCCGTTAGGCCGCTCGATGGCGTGATGATGGCGGACCGGAGTCTCGATGTCGGAGCGGAACGCGCTGCGCAGCGCCTCGACGAGATCGCGGAACGTCAGGGTGCCGTTGATTTGGGAAGCGGAAACAACACGCATCGGTTCGCCGATCAGGCAGCGCGTTGGCTGTCGGGCGCGGGCAGGCCCGGCGCGCCGCTGCCTTGGGCAATGTCTTTCAGGCGATCCGCCTCCCGCCGCAGCTTCTCCGCCTCGCGCCGCTTGGAGCGCGCTTGGCGGCGCCATTTGCGCTGCTTCACCCATGCGCCTGCCCCGCCCAGCATGATGCCTGCGAAGAGCGCGCCGAACAGCAGCCAGAACAGCGGAGCCTCAAGCGCGAATGCCGGCGATTCCGGCGCGAAGGGATCCAGCGACAACACCACGGTCTGACGGTTGGCCACCGCGAGGATGACGACGACAATGGCCGGCGGCGCGAGAAGTATGATCTTGAGAATTCGTTTCAGCACCGCTTCGCCACCCGGTTGATTGTCCTGCGTATCGCTTTAGTTGCTTCTACAGCGTGACACGCCACACGTCCGGGCGCCCGCCGCATCCCGGATAATCAATCCCGGGAAATATCTCGGCCTGCACGCACCCATGGCGCGCATTGCCCTTGTCGATGCACAGGCGGAGCGTTTCATGCCGCCCACGCGTTCATCCTGCGAGGACGATTACCGGTCCGCGCGTGTCGATCCCGGGCGCGTCAGTCGCTGTTGAGCCGCTCGCGCATTTCCTTGCCGGTCTTGAAGAACGGCACGTATTTTTCCGTCACGTCGACTTTCTGGCCGGTCCTGGGATTGCGGCCGAGCCGGGCGGGACGGTTCTTGACCGAAAACGCGCCAAAGCCGCGCAACTCAACGCGGTCACCATGCATCAGCGCATCGACGACCTCGTCCAGGATCGCATTGACGATGTTCTCGACGTCACGCTGGTAGAGATGCGGGTTCTGCTCAGCAATCCTTTGTACCAACTCGGATTTTATCATTCGCCGGCCCCCCCGGTATTGGTTGCGTTTCCTACCCCTCGAGCGTGCCAAACCGATACAAGACCGTCAAGCATTTGCGCCTCGGGGAACAGCATTTTGGCGATCGTACCTTGGCCGAACAGCGTCGCCGCTACCGATTGGCCAACGAAACCGGCCACCGCCTCGCCCAGCGGCAGGCCGGGCAGGCCATCCTCGACCTTCCAGTCGAGCACCGGCAGATCCTCGTCGAGGTTCTTCTCGTCGACCAGCCATTGTTGCGCCGCCTCCTCGCCGCCGATCTCGTCGACGAGGTTGAGTTCGCGCGCCTGGTGGCCGGTGTAGATGCTGCCGTCAGCCAGCCGCAAGGCCGTGCTTCTCTCTATGCCGCGGCGATCGGCCACCACGTCGACGAACCAGTCGTAGGAATCCTCCACCATGGACGCCAGCATGGCACGGCTCTCTGGCGAAATCGGCTTGTAGAAGGTCGGCTCGGCCTTCATCGGCGAGCTCTTCACGGCGTCCATGTTGACGCCAATCGTCTCCAGCAGCTTCTCGGCGTCACCGAACTGGAAGAGCACGCCGATGGAGCCGGTGATCGCGTTGCGCCGCGCCACGACATGATCCGCGGCGATGGCGATCATGTAGCCGGCGGACGCGCCGACGGTGCCGATATGCGCGACAACGGGCTTCTTATCGCCGAACTTGCGCAGCGCCTCAAGAAGGCCTTCACCACCAGAGGTCGAGCCGCCGGGGCTGTTGATCGAGATGATGAGGCCCTTGACCGCCGGGTCCTCGGCCATGCGGCCGATCATCTTCAGCCGCTTCTGGTCGTCGAGGATGACACCGTTTATCGCCAGGCGCGCGACATGCGGCTGCGACCGCGCCCGGGGGTCGAATTGCTGCAGAAACAGAGCGATGAGGGCGCCGGCGAGCACCACAACGGCCGCAACGCGCCAAAAGGTGAGTTTGCGCCTGAGCCGGCGCCGATCGACAAGAACGTCGGCATCTAGCGACATGAAATTCCTCGCGTCCACGGCGAAAGTAGCATCAGGCGGAGCGGTATCAGGCGGCGCCGGTGGCGGCAAGGCAAAACGGAATTGCGCCACCACATTGGTATTTCAAAAGAAAATCGGAGCGCCGTCAAGCGACGCTGGGTTGCAGGAGGGAACCGGCGGTAGATTGGGCGACCCCGGAACGCTCACAACCGACACGATCGGGCGCCGCGCGATCGCGGGTGAGCCGGGTTCGACAAGCGCAGGCCCCGTGCAACGAAAAAGCCCGGGTCACGAGACCCGGGCTTTCGGATTGTGCCGGACCCGCCAACGCGGGTCCGGAAGTCCGGTCGGACAAGCCGATCAGGAGTCGTCTTCGTCCTCGCCGCGGGCCTTCAGCGCCGCACCGAGAATGTCGCCGAGCGACGCACCGGCATCCGAAGAACCGTACTGTGCGACCGCTTCCTTCTCCTCGGCGATTTCAAGCGCCTTGATGGAGAGCTGGATGCGACGGGTCTTCTTGTCGAACTGCGTGATACGCGCATCGACCTTCTGACCGGCGGAGAAGCGCTCGGGGCGCTGCTCGGAGCGATCGCGCGACAGATCGGCGCGACGGATGAAGGCCGTCATGTCGCTGTCGGCAAGCTTCACTTCGAGGCCGTTTTCCTTGACCTCGATGATCTCGCAGGTCACCACGGCGCCCTTGCGCATTTCGCCGGCAGCACCCTCGAAGGGATCGCCTTCAAGCTGCTTGATGCCGAGCGAGATCCGCTCCTTGTCGACGTCCACATCGAGAACGACGGCCTTGACGGTGTCGCCCTTCTTGTATTCCTCGATGACCACTTCGCCGGGACGGTTCCAGTCGAGATCCGACAGGTGAACCATGCCGTCGACGTCTCCGTCGAGGCCGATGAACAGGCCGAATTCGGTCTTGTTCTTGACTTCGCCTTCGACTTCGGTGCCGGCGGTGAACTTCTCCGCGAAGGCCTCCCACGGGTTCTGAAGCGTCTGCTTGAGACCCAGCGAGATGCGGCGCTTGACCGGATCCACCTCGAGCACCATCACCTCGACCTCCTGGGAGGTGGCGACGATCTTGCCCGGATGGATGTTCTTCTTGGTCCAGCTCATCTCGGAGACGTGGATCAGGCCTTCGATGCCCGGCTCCAGTTCCACGAATGCGCCGTAGTCGGTGATGTTGGTCACGCGACCCGTGAACTTGGCGCCGATCGGGTACTTGGCTTCGATGCCTTCCCACGGATCCGCTTCCAGCTGCTTCATGCCGAGCGAGATACGGTGGGTTTCCTGGTTGACGCGGATGATCTGCACCTTGACCGTCTGGCCAATGGAGAGAACCTCGGTCGGATGGTTGATGCGGCGCCACGCGATGTCGGTGACGTGCAGCAGGCCATCGATGCCGCCCAGGTCGACGAACGCACCGTAATCGGTGATGTTCTTGACGACGCCTTCGACGGTCTGACCTTCTTCCAGGCTCTGGACCAGCTCGGAGCGCTGCTCGGCGCGGGTCTCTTCGAGAACCACACGGCGCGAGACAACGATGTTGCCGCGGCGCTTGTCCATCTTCAGGATCTGGAACGGCTGCGGCGTGTGCATCAGCGGGCCGACGTCGCGCACCGGGCGGATATCGACCTGGGAGCGCGGCAGGAAGGCCACGGCGCCATCGAGATCGACGGTGAAGCCACCCTTGACCTGATTGAAGATCTGGCCGGTAACCTTTTCGCCCTTCTCGAAGGACACTTCCAGGCGAACCCAGCTCTCTTCGCGGCGGGCCTTGTCGCGCGACAGAACAGCTTCACCAAGCGCGTTCTCGACGCGCTCCAGATAAACTTCGACTTCGTCGCCGATGTTCAGCTCGCCGTCGCGAGCCCGGGCGCCGAA
>JBFHII010000065.1:0-9688 GCA_041596535.1 Breoghania sp.
GACGAGCCCTGCGTGGTGCTTGCCGATATCGATCCGGCAGCCTCCGATGCTGCCCGCAAGCGGATCCCGGTGCTGCTCAACGAACGGGCGTTCGATCTTGGCGACGGAGCGGGCGTTGCGCTCCCGGGGGCCGCGGAATGATCCAGTTTGCGCTCGTCTGCGAGGGAGGGCATGCCTTTGACGCGTGGTTCCGCAACGCCGGAGACTTCGATGCCCAGGCGCAGGCCGGACATCTGTCCTGTCCTGTCTGCGGAAGCGCGGAGGTGCGCAAGGCGCTGATGGCCCCCAATGTTTCCACGGCGCGTGCGAAGGCGGCGGCGGAGCAGGCCGGGGGCGTCCATGCGGAGGCTTGCGGCACCGTGGAGACGTCAGGTGAGGAGACCGCCGTGGAGAGTACGGCTGTATCGCAGGCGTCGGCGCTAGCCGCCGTCGACCCGCGGCGCAACGAGCTGCTGGCCATGGCACGCGCCTTGCGCGACACGGTGATCCGCAACACCGAGAACGTCGGCAAGGGGTTTGCCGAGGAAGCGCGCAAGATGCATTACGGCGAGACGGAAAAGCGCGGCATCCATGGCGAGACCAGCGCCCGGGAGGCGCGTGAGTTGCGCGAGGAGGGCATCGACATCATGCCGTTGCCGATGCTGCCCGAAGACAACAACTGATCCCTCATCCCCGCGATCCGCACACGGGCAGTCCGCCCCGGATCGGCTTCGGGGCGCGTCCTGCTACGAACCGGTTTCCCCCGCGGGGGACCCTATGCGGCGGTCTTCCTGGTCATCGATGTGATGACTTCCTCGGCCGAATTGGCCGCCTCCATCGCTGTTTCCGTCACCGCCGTCGTGGTCGTCATGGCTTCGGTCATGCATTTGTTCATCTGCGCGCCAGCCTTCTCCGCGGCCTTGGTGTAATCGGCGAAAAGCGTCTGCCAGAAATCGGAAATCACCTTCGCGGCGTCGGTGGGCTCGCGGCATTCGGACAGGCTCTTCGCGCATTCGAAGTCGGCTTTCAGCCGCTGCTTCACGAAGGCCATCTGGTCGTCGACCATGCCCTCCAGGCAGTTGAGCGTTTCCCGGCTGCCGGTGGACATCGTTTCGGCAAAGCGGTTGCCGTATAGGTCGGCGCTCTCGGCCCACGCGGAGTCGAGCCAGGGCATGGGGATGACGCTTGGATCCTTGCGTGCGGATGTCGATTTACGTGCCATGAGGGGCCTCCTTTCCAGATCGAAGAGCTGTCTTTACGCGCGCCGTTTCACGTACCGGGTCCGCGCGGTCTTTTGCCGGCCGAGGGCTTGTGCACGTGCAAGTCATGCGGGCCATCGGGTCATGCGGGCAGTACCGTGCAATGACGCCGAACCAATGTGACGGTGTTGCGGCAGAAACGGCGACCAGGCCGATGCTTCGCCGGTTTCCGGTGTTTTTGCCTGAAGCAGTGTCAGAGCGCTGGCGGTGGCCTGTCCGCCGTTGTTACTGTATCTATTGCCCGACTATATCAGGTTATCCTTGATGTGAATCAATATTCAGGTCGCATGTGCTGCTGAATTTTATGCTCCCCGTGCGACAATTTCGCTCTTGACTGTTGGCAAGATGTAGAAAATGCACAGCGAACGTGCCTGTTGCGCGGATCTTGGGCATTTGATCCAGGACAACGACGCATGCGCCGTCACGGATATGGTCGTTGCGTTGTCGGCGGGAGGCATGTCGTGCCGGAGCCGCCGGCGTGTCCCGCGCCGCCGTCATGGCGCCACGATCCCGGGTTCAGGGTGTCGCGTGCGGGCAGCCCGGTGATAGGGGTGATGAGGAGTGTGACCATGGTGAACAAGACGAGTCTGGCCGAGAAGCCGGCGCGCGCAGCCGCGACGTATCCGTTTCCGATCGGCGCCGGGCGATCGATGGTGCCGCAGGCGCTGGTTGACGAGGCCGACAGCTATTCCACACGCGCCTTCGCCGAGGTGGCGGACCGGGCGTTTCGCGCCGGCGTTGCCCGGGCGACGCTCGGCATTTCACCCAGCTCGCTGGCCCAGGCGTATTTCGACTGGTTCAGCCATATCGTCTCCTCTCCCGGCAAGCAGATCCGGCTTGCGGAAAAGGCAGTGCGCAAATCCGTTCGTCTGTCGGAGTTCGCCGCCGGTTGCATGTCCGGTGGCGATGGGACGCGTTGCATCGAACCGCTGCCGCAGGACAATCGTTTCTCCGATCCCGCCTGGAACGCCTATCCGTTCAATCTGATCCACCAGTCGTTCCTGCTGCAGCAGCAGTGGTGGCACAATGCGACCACCGGTGTTCGCGGGGTGTCGCCGCATCACGAGAAGGTGGTTGAATTCGTTACCCGCCAGATTCTTGATGTTTTCTCGCCATCCAACAATCCGCTGACCAATCCGGAAGTGCTTGAAAAGACGCGGGCCGAGGGCGGGCAGAACCTGGTGCGCGGCTTCCAGAACTTTGTGGATGACTGGGAGCGGGCGCTGGGCGGCAAGCCGCCCGCGGGCGCGGAGAAATTCAAGGTCGGAGAGCGTCTGGGCGTGACGCCCGGCAAGGTGGTCTACCGCAATGAACTGATCGAACTGATCCAGTACGCGCCGGCGACCGGGACGGTGGCGCGTGAGCCGGTGCTGATCGTGCCGGCGTGGATCATGAAGTATTACATACTCGATCTGTCGCCCGAGAACTCGATGGTCAAGTACCTGGTCGAGCAGGGCCACACGGTCTTCATGGTCTCCTGGAAAAATCCGGGACCGGAAGAGCGGGACTTCGGACTGGAGGCCTATCGCCGGCTCGGCGTGATGGCGGCGCTTGACGCCGTGAACGCCATCGTGCCGGACACCCGGGTGCATGCGGTGGGCTATTGCCTGGGCGGCACGCTGCTGTCGATCGCCGCGGCCGCCATGGCCCGCTTCGGCGACGACCGGCTGGCGACGGTGTCGCTGTTCGCCGCCCAGACCGATTTCACCGAAGCGGGCGAACTGACCCTGTTCATCGACGAGAGTCAGGTCACCCTGCTCGAGGACATGATGTGGGAACAGGGCTTTCTCGACACCAAGCAAATGGCGGGCGCTTTCCAGCTGCTGCGGTCAAACGACCTGATCTGGTCGCGGAACGTGCGTGAATATCTGTTGGGGGAACGCGCGCCCATGTTCGACCTGATGGCCTGGAACGCCGATGCCACCCGGATGCCCTACCGGATGCATTCGGAGTATCTGCGCCAGATCTTTCTGGACAATGATTTCGCGGCCGGCCGCTACCGTGTCGACGGCCAGCCCGTGGTGGTCGAGGAGATTTCCGCGCCGTTCTTCGTGGTCGGCACCGAACGGGATCATGTCGCGCCCTGGCGGTCGGTGCACAAGATCACCCACCTTGCGGATTCCGAACTGACTTTCGTTCTGACCTCGGGCGGTCACAACGCGGGCATCGTTTCCGAGCCGGGCCACGAGCACCGCTCCTACAAGATCATGACCCAGCCGCCGCACAACGGTTATCTCGATCCCGACGGCTGGAGCGAGGCGGCGGAACAGCGCGAGGGATCGTGGTGGACCGCATGGGTTGAATGGCTCGCCGGCCATTCCTCCGACCAGGTGCCGCCGCCCCGGATGGGAAACCCCGATGCGGGTTATCCGCCGCTGATGGACGCGCCCGGAAGCTACGTCATGATGAAATAGGCAGCCGCTCAGGCGTCGAGCCAGCCGCGCAGCGCATGCGTCACCGCTTCGGGCCGTTCCAGGGTCGAGAGGTGACCGCAGTCGGGCACCACCTCCAGCCGGCTCCCCGGGACGATCGCCTGCATCTCCCGTGCGCGATCGGGCGGCGTCAGCGCGTCGGCGTCACCGACGAGCACCAGTGCCGGACAGGCAACGGCGGCCAGCGAGCTGCACGAGTCGGGCCTGCCGATGATCGCGGCCTGCTGGCGCAGGAAGGCCTCGGGTCCGGTCTCGCGGGCCATCTCCTCGGTGGCGCTGCGCAGGTCCGCGTCGTCAATGCGATCAGGATGCACCAGGGTGGGATGCAGCAGCGGCACGATGCGGTCGAACTGACCCCGTTGCGTGATGCGCACAAGCGTTTCGCGGCGGGCTGTCTGCTCCGGCGTATCGGCGCGTGCGGTCGTGTCCAGCAGCGCGAGGCGTGACACGCGGTCCGCTGCCTGGCGCATGATCTCCATGGCCACATAGCCGCCCATCGACAGGCCGACGAGCGCGAAGCGCTCCGGTGCGGATTCGAGAATCGAGGCGGCAATCGCGGCCATGCTGTCGTGGCTGCGGTGATCGGCGACCATCAGCGGCCGGTCGCCGAAGGCGGCAAGCTGCGGGGCGAAGAGAATTTCCGTGCACAGCAGTCCCGGCACGAAGACGATCGGTTCCATGTCTTGCCTCAACGAGCGCGTGCGGCGCGCGGCACCGTGCGCTGCTACTGCGGCCGCTCGGCCAGCAGCATGTAGTTCACATCCAGGTCGCGGGAACGGTCCCAGCGGTCAAACAGCGGATTGTAGGAGACGCCCGTGCGTTCGATCACCCGCAGGCCGGCCTGCTGCAGCGGGCCCTCGAGTTCGGCGGGTTTCACCAGCTTGTTGTAGTCGTGCGTGCCACGCGGCAGCCAGCGCAGCACCACCTCGGCGCCGACGATCGCCAGCGCATAGGCCTTCAGCGTGCGGTTGATGGTGGCGACGAACATCAGCCCGCCGGGGCGTACCAGTTGCGAACAGGCGTCGATGAACAGTGGCACGTCGGCCACGTGCTCGACCACTTCCATGTTGAGCACCACGTCGAAGCGCTCGCCGGCCTCCGCCAGCGCTTCCGCGGTGGTCGCGCGATAGTCGATGTCGAGCCCGGATTGCGCGGCGTGCAGCCTGGCGACCTCGATGTTGGTGGACCCGGGATCGGCGCCGACGACCTCCGCGCCAAGCCGCGCCATCGGCTCGCACAGCAAGCCGCCGCCGCAGCCGATGTCGAGGATCCGCAGCCCCTTGAAGGCGTCGGCGGCGTTCGGGTCGCGGCCGAAGCGGGCGCAGACCTGTTCCTTGATGTAGGTCAGCCGGACGGGATTGAACTTGTGCAGCGGTTTGAATTTCCCGGCCGGATCCCACCATTGTGCGGCGATCGCCGAAAACCGTGCCACTTCGCTGTCGTCAACGGTGGTTGTCTCTGCCTTGCCGGTCATCGGGGATCCTGTCGCCTGTGCCTGTCTCGCCATATGCCTGTCGCGCGCGGCATCGGGCGCCGCAGATCCTTGTGGTCGGTCTTTGACGGCGGCTTGTCAAGAAGTCGCACCGGCTTTCGCAGGTTGCGGCGCGCGCGGCTAGTCTGTATGCATACGCGCCAATCCCAAGTGCGCGGTCGGTGGAACGCGCGGCTTCGGTGACGCGCACAGAAACACAGCTCGCAGAAACTGGCTCCATGTCTCGTCTGGTTATGAAATTCGGCGGAACGTCCGTCGCCGATCTCGATCGCATTCGCAATGTTGCCCGTCACGTCAAGCGTGAGGTCGACGCCGGCCACCAGGTCGCGGTCGTGGTCTCCGCCATGGCGGGCAAGACCAACGAACTCGTTGCCCTGTGTCGTGAAGCCTCGCCGATGCACGACGCGCGCGAATACGACGCGATCGTCGCCTCCGGCGAGCAGGTCAGCGCCGGCCTGCTGGCCATCGTGCTGCAGGAGATGGGCGTCGATGCGCGCTCCTGGCTCGGTTGGCAGATCGCCGTGACCACCGACGGGTCGCACGGTGCGGCGCGCATCGCCGATATCAACGGCGAGAAACTACTGGAACGCCTCGCGATGGGGCAGGTCGCCGTGGTCGCCGGTTTTCAGGGCGTGGCGCCCGACAACCGCATCACCACGCTCGGCCGCGGCGGCTCGGACACCAGTGCCGTGGCCATCGCCGCCGCCATCAAGGCCGACCGCTGCGATATCTATACCGACGTCGACGGCGTCTACACCACCGACCCGCGCATCGTGCCCAAGGCGCGGCGGCTCGACCGCGTCGCCTTCGAGGAGATGCTGGAGATGGCGTCGCTGGGCGCCAAGGTACTGCAGGTGCGCTCGGTCGAACTGGCCATGGTGCACGGGGTGCGGACCTTCGTGCGCTCCAGCTTCGACGATCCGGATGCACCGCAGGTCGGCGTCGACAACCTGCCCCCTGGAACTCTTATCTGCGACGAGGACGAGATCGTGGAACAGCAAGTCGTCACCGGAATCGCCTTCTCCAAGGATGAAGCGCAGATCTCCATTCGCAACGTGCCCGACAAGCCCGGCGTCGCCGCCAGCGTGTTCGGCCCGCTGTCGGAAGCCAACATCAACGTCGACATGATCGTCCAGAACATCTCGCCGGACGGTTCCACCACCGACATCACCTTCACGGTTCCCGAAACCGAGTACGAGCGCGCGCTCCACGTTCTGGAGGAAACCCGCGCCGTACTGAATTTTGGCAGTCTTGAAGGCGCCACCGACGTGGTCAAGGTCTCGGTGATCGGCATCGGCATGCGCAGCCACGCCGGCATTGCAAGCTTGTGTTTTCAAGGGCTTGCGGAAAAGGGCATCAACATTCGGGCGATCACCACGTCGGAGATCAAGATTTCCGTGCTGATCAATTCCGCCTATACCGAACTTGCGGTACGGACTTTGCATTCGCTATACGGACTCGACGAATAACAGCGGACGGTACGGCGGACTGTCCAACCAGCTGAGGATGAGTATCGGAGCACGCCGGCCTGACTGTTGAGGAAGTGGCGCATCATGCGAGGCAATCTCGCCGGCCCGCGCGTTCTGCTTCGTCGTCTCCGCGAGGTGATGGCGGATCAGAGCAGCGCACAGGAACGGCTCGACAAGATTGTTGTGCTGATCGCGGCCAACGTGGTCGCGGAAGTGTGCTCGGTCTACATCCTGCGCGCGGACGGCCGGCTCGAGCTTTATGCCACCGAGGGTCTGAACGCGAGCGCGGTTCACCAGACCAGCCTGTCGGTCAATGAAGGCCTAGTCGGCCTGATCGCCGCGGAGGCACGGCCGCTCAACCTGCCCAATGCGCAGGCACATCCCTCCTTCGCCTATCTGCCGGAGACCGGTGAGGAAATCTACAATTCCTTCCTCGGCGTTCCGATTCTGCGCGCCGGCCGCACGCTGGGCGTGCTCGTCGTGCAGAACAAGGCGCATCGCACTTATTACGAGGATGAAGTCGAGGCGCTGCAGACCACCGCGATGGTCATCGCCGAGATGCTGGCCGCCGCCGAGCTGGAAGCCATTTCCCAGCAGGGTGCCCGCCTCGACCTGACCCGCTCGCTGCATCTCACCGGCCTGTCGCTGGTCGATGGCATCGGCCTCGGACACGCCATCCTGCATGAGCCGCGCGTCGTCGTCACCAATCTGATCGCCGAGGACGTGGAGCGCGAGGTGGAGCGGCTGGAGAAGGCCGTCGACACCATGCGCATGTCGCTCGACGACATGCTGTCGCGCGGCGAGATGGTGCAGCACGGCGAGTACCGCGAGGTGCTCGAGGCCTATCGCATGTTCGCCCAGGACCGCGGCTGGGTGCGCCGGATCGAGGAAGCGATCCGCAACGGTCTCACAGCGGAAGCGGCCGTGGAGAAGGTGCAGAGCGACACCCGCGCGCGCATGCTGCGCCAGACCGACCCCTATCTGCGCGAGCGGCTGCACGATCTCGATGATCTGGCCAACCGGCTGATGCGCGAGCTGATCGGCCGGCCGCATGGCGCGGTGGCGGCGGAACTGCCCAAGGATGCGATCATCATCGCGCGAACAATGGGCGCGGCCGAACTGCTGGACTACGACCGGGACTGCATCCGCGGCCTGATCCTCGAGGAAAGCGGCCCGACCAGTCACGTGGCCATCGTTGCCCGCGCGCTGGGAATCGCCACCGTCGCCCAGGTGCCCGACATCGTGTCGCTCGTGGAGGGCGGCGACGCGGTCATCATCGATGGCGAGTTGGGGCAGGTGCATCTGCGCCCGCCCGCCGATGTCGAGAACGCCTTTGCCGAGAAGGTCCGCTTCCGCGCCCGCAGGCAGGCGCAGTATCGGCGCCTGCGCAACAAGCCCACGGTCAGCCGTGACAAGCAGGATGTGACGCTGCAGCTCAACGCGGGCCTGGTGGTCGACCTGCCGCATCTCGACGAATCGGGGGCGGCCGGCATCGGCCTGTTCCGCACCGAGCTGCAGTTCATGGTGGTTTCCACCTTCCCGCGCATGACCGAACAGTGCGCGCTGTATTCGCAGGTGCTGGATTCGGCCGGCAGCCGTCCGGTGACATTCCGCTCGCTGGATATCGGTGGTGACAAGGTGCTCCCCTATATCCGCTCCATCCAGGAAGAAAACCCGGCCATGGGGTGGCGCGCGATTCGGCTGGGGCTCGACCGTCCGGGCCTGCTGCGCACCCAGATCCGCGCCCTGCTTCGGGCCGCGGCGGGACGCGAGCTCAAGCTGATGTTCCCGATGGTCTCGGACGTGTCGGAATTCGAGCAGGCCAAGGTGCTGGTGGATCGCGAAATACGTCACCTGAACCGACATCGGCATCGGCCGCCCGAGAGCATCCGGCTTGGCGTCATGCTGGAGGTCCCGTCGCTTCTGTATCAGCTGGAGGATCTGTTTCAGGCGGTGGATTTCGTCTCCGTCGGTTCCAACGACCTGTTTCAGTTCTTCAATGCGGTCGACCGGGGCAACACGCGCGTCGCGGAGCGCTTCGATCCGCTGAACGTGTCGTTCCTGCGTGCGCTCAAGAAGATCATCGACGAGGCGAACGGTGCCCATGTGCCGGTGACCCTGTGTGGCGAGATGGCGGGCAAACCGCTGGAGGCCATGGCGCTGCTGGCGCTGGGATATCGCGACATCTCGATGTCGCCTTCGGCCATCGGCCCGGTCAAGGCGATGCTGCTCAAGCTCGACATTGGCCGGTTGCGCGCGCGCGTGCTGCCGCGGCTGGAGCCGGGAAGCGGCGCGGTCAATATCCGCCAGCTGCTGCGCACCTTCGCCGATGAGCATGGCGTGCCGGTCTGATCTGTGACATGCACGGGCATGCATTTTCCGTGGCGCGCGCGCCGCGATCAACACTGACCACTCTGGAGATCCGCGCCCGATGCTTGCGCAGGACAAACTCGACGGTCTGATCGACCGTTTCGCTGAAATCGAGGCCCGGATGTCGGCCAATCCGGATCCGTCGACCTATGTCCGGCTGGCGCGCGATCACGCCGAGCTGGAGCCCGTCGTGGCGATGGTCCGGACGCTGCGCCAGGTGACGGAGGAACGCGAGGGGCTGGAGAGCCTGCTCGCGGATCCGGCGACCGATGCCGAGATGCGCGAACTGGCGGAAGCCGAGCTTCCCGAACTCGAGGAGCGTGCCGAAGCGCTGGCGCAGGATATTCGCGTCGCGCTGCTGCCCAAGGATGCGGCGGATGCGGGCAATGCCATCCTGGAAGTGCGCGCGGGCACCGGCGGCGACGAGGCGGCGCTGTTTGCCGGCACCCTGTTCCGCATGTATCAGCGCTACGCCGAACTTCACAACTGGAAGGTCGAGATCCTGTCGGCCAGTGAAGGCGAGGTGGGCGGCTACAAGGAAGTCATCGCCTCGGTGATCGGCAACGGCGTGTTCGCGCGGCTGAAGTTCGAATCGGGCGTGCATCGGGTACAGCGGGTGCCGGCGACCGAATCGGGCGGCCGCATTCACACCTCGGCCGCCACCGTGGCCGTGCTTCCCGAAGCGCA
>JBFHII010000066.1:0-9652 GCA_041596535.1 Breoghania sp.
CGCGCCCGTGCGACGCACGCGCGCGCCGTTGCCCGACGCTGACGCGCATCTCCTGCAATTGCACTGCATGCATTTTGATTTTATTGGGAAAATTGGTGAGCCCGCAGGGGCTCGAACCCTGGACCTACTGATTAAAAGTCAGTTGCTCTACCAGCTGAGCTACAGGCTCCCAATGACGGCGGTTTCATAACAGATTCACGGGCATGCGCAAGCCTCCTTCGGAAAACTCGTGCTGCCCGCTGTGGATTGAGGCCTCTTGCGGTGGAATGCAAGGGCGGCATAACGCGACCGGTGCGGTGCGGCAGGCTGGCGATGCGGTTGCCGGTGATCGACCCGGATGCTTGGCGCTGAGGGCGGTATCGCCCGGCGCCGTCCATGCGCTAGCCTGGATCGCGGATGTATCCAGGGAGCGGTGTTTGAACGGACAACTTGCCGCCGTTCAGAAAAACTGTGTTGCGGGAAATGATCGGGGGAATATTTGTCCGTATATGTCGCAGGGTATGGTTGGTTTTTCGTCTGTTTCCGAGCATTTGCATGCAGTTGGATTGCGTTTTTTTCGAATTGCATTTTTTATGAATATGTGGCCGAATTCGAAAGCAGTCCAAATATTTAACATACTTAAGCAAAACCGTCTATTTCGTACGGGATTGGACCTGTCATTGTTCGGTGCGGGCAACAAACGAGGCGAACGCATATGGCGGATGAAAATGACCAGAAGGGTGTCGGCGTCGTCGAGTTTGATTTTCTCAAGGGCCATATCGCGGCGACCATGACGCTCGTGAACGGCCTGATCGCTCAGAACGTGATCGACCGTGACGCGCTCGAACGGTATTTTACCGATTTTCTCAGCGGCTTGCCGCAGACCCATCAGACGCTGCCGCTGCGCCTGATCGTGGACCAATGGCGCCAGGAATTGCACGGCGACCAGGCGGAAACCAGATTGCGCCACCATGTCTTCGAGGTCATCGACGGCGGCCGCGTCGGAACCGACTAGAACGTCTGCGTTTCCGGCTGCCGGTGTCGCTTATTCCCTCTGCAAGTCAACAACCCGTTCGGATCGCGGTCATGACGTTCGGGGCGTGCCGAACGCCTCGGCGGCGTCGCGCGATGGCAACATCGACAGGCGACCGTTGCCGAAGTCCCGTCACAACCATGCATGATTGATTGAAAATATTGGCAATGAATTTCGCAGGGGATCTGATTGCGCCGGCAAATTCGGTTTCACCGTGCGATCCGAATGAGCGTTATACGAACGAAGCGCTGGTGTAGTATCGACGTTTGTGAAAGGGCGCTCCTGCGATTTTCTCGCTGCATCTTTGCCTGTTGGAATTTCTCATATCAATTATCGAGGTTCAACTTGTTACCGCGCCGCGAGTTGGTCTAGGCTCCTATCAGAAACACGGACTGGTCGATGCGCAGCGATACACAATAAGCGTCACGACCGGATTATTCAGTGTCAGCCAATTCGGGAGGCAGACGATGCGTTTGATGAGGGCTCACTTCACGTCACACGGTTTTTCGGGGATCCGCTTGACGGCGACCCGTCTGGTCGCCGCTGCGGCCGCGCTCGGGATTGCGGGCGCCGCCGCACCGGCTTTCGCCGCCGAGCAGCAGTTCGTATCCATCGGTACGGGCGGCATCACCGGCGTCTACTATCCGACCGGCGGGGCGATCTGCCGGCTGGTCAACAAGGACCGCAAGGAGCATGGGATCCGCTGTTCCGTGGAATCCACCGGCGGCTCGATCTACAACATCAACACCATCCGCGCCGGCGAACTCGAGTTCGGCGTCGCCCAGTCGGACTGGCAGTATCACGCCTACAACGGGACCTCGAAGTTCGAGGACCAGGGCAAGTTCGAGGACCTGCGCGCGGTGTTCTCCGTTCACGCCGAGCCGGTGACGATCCTGGCGCGTGTCGACGCGGGGATCTCCAACATCACCGATCTCAAGGGCAAGCGGCTGAACATCGGCAATCCCGGTTCCGGCACCCGCGGGACCTGGGACGTCATCGAACAGGCGCTCGGTTGGTCGCGCGACGACCTTCGCCTCGCTGCCGAGTTGAAGTCGGCCGAAACCGGCCAGGCGCTGTGCGACGACAAGATCGACAGCTACTTCTGGCTCGTCGGTCATCCGTCCGCCTTGACGCAGGAGACGCTGTCGACGTGCGATGCGGTGCTGGTCAATGCGACGGGTCCCGAGATCGACAAGCTGGTCGCCGACAATCCGTTCTACCGCAAGGCGGTCATCCCGGCCGGCATGTACAACAACGCAGAGGATGTCGTGACCTTCGGTGTCGGCGCCACCTTTGTCACCTCCGCGACGGTGTCCGACGAGGTCGTCTACGTGATCGCCAAGGCGGTGATGTCCAATCTCGACGACTTCCGCAAGCTGCATCCTGCTTTCGCCAATCTCAAGGCGGAAGAGATGGTGAAGGACTCGCTGTCCGCGCCGCTGCACCCGGGCGCCGTCAAGGCCTACAAGGAACTGGGCCTGATGTAGCCGGCTTGCTGCCGATTATCCCTGCTGCGGAGGCGATGTAATGGCGCAATCCAGGCTGGAGGACAACGCCCCGGGCAACGGTCAGGGCGCGCGCGACGGGGGTTCCGCGATCGACGCGGAATCCCTCGTTGCCCAGGTCGATACAGGCGCGCGCAACCCGGCCGGATGGCAGGGGCGCTTCATCCCGCTTGTGTGCTTTCTCTGGGGGCTGTTCCAGCTCTACATCGCCTCCGGCATTCCCTACCAACTGGCGGATGTCTTCGGCAACAACAGCTTCATTTTCAACAACTCCGAAGCGCGCGTCATCCATCTCGCCTTTGCGTTGTTTCTGGCCTCCATGGCCTATCCGCTTTTCAAGGGCAGTCCGCGCCGCCACATTCCCTGGTACGACTGGCTGCTCGGTTTCGCGGGCGTGGCCGCGTGCCTCTATCTGCTGGTTTTCAAGAACGACATCGCCGTGCGCGCGGGTCTGCCGACGACCGGGGATCTTGTCGCCTCCACCGTCGGCATGGTGATCCTGGCGATTGCTGTCTTCCGCTCGCTCGGCCTGCCGCTGGTGATCGTGGCCGGCGTGTTCGTGCTCTACGTCTTCTTCGGTCACAGCGATGTCCTGCCGGACGCCATCCGCTGGAAGGGCGCATCCTACGGCAAGGCGATGTGGCACTTCTGGATGCAGACGGAGGGCGTCTTCGGCGTGGCCCTCGGCGTTTCCGCGTCGATGATCTTCCTGTTTGTCACCTTCGGTTCGATTCTGGAAAAGGCTGGGGCGGGCAACTGGTTCATCAAGATCGCCTTCGCGCTGCTGGGGCATCTGCGCGGCGGGCCGGCCAAGGCGGCCGTGGTGGCATCGGCGATGAGCGGGCTCTACTCCGGCTCCTCCATCGCCAACACGGTGACCACCGGCACCTTTACCATTCCCCTGATGAAGCGCACCGGATTCTCGCCGGAGAAGGCGGGGGCGGTGGAAGTCGCGTCGTCGACCAACGGTCAGTTGACCCCGCCGGGCATGGGCGCGGCGGCCTTTCTGATCAGCGAATTCACCGGCATAAGCTACCCGGAAATCATCAAGCACGCCTTCCTGCCGGCGGTGATCTCGTATATCGCGCTGATCTATATCGTGCACCTGGAAGCCCTGAAGATGGGGCTCAAGGGGCTGACCAAGCCGCCCTCCCACTTGACGGGCATGATGAAGCTGATCGGGTTTCTCGGCGGGTTCATCGGCATCTCGGTTCTCGCGGCCGTCGTCTACTACGGCCTGGGCTGGATCAAGGTGGCCTATCCCGGCATGGGCTTCTGGACCGCCACGGTGCTGTTCCTTGCGGCCTATCTGGCGCTGATCGGCATAGCCTCGGCGCGCGAGGACCTCGTCGTCGACGACCCGGACGCCCCGATCCTGGAACTGCCGCGCTCCGGCCAAACGGCGCTGACCGGGCTCTATTATCTGCTGCCCATCATCATTCTGATCTGGTGCATCCTCATCGAACGCCTGTCGCCGGCGCTGTCGGCCTATTGGGCCACCGTGGCGATGATCTTCG
Source organism: Breoghania sp. (assembly GCA_041596535.1). Lineage (GTDB taxonomy): Bacteria > Pseudomonadota > Alphaproteobacteria > Rhizobiales > Stappiaceae > Breoghania. Next base: position 4,035 of record JBFHII010000066.1, read on the forward strand.
TGACGCTCACCCAGCGGCCGCTGAAGGCGTTGTTCCGCCGATCGGGCAGCTTTGCCGGAGAGTTCGCCGCCGGTGTAACGGACACGATCAACGGCATTGTTGCCGGCGCGCGCAACATGATCGGCATCGGTGTGGCCACGGGTGCGGCCGGTATCATCGTCGGCACCATCTCGCTGACCGGCGCGCATCAGGTGGTCGGCGAACTGGTGGAGTTCCTTTCCGGCGGCAGTCTGCTGGGCATGCTGATGCTCGTCGCGGTGATGAGCCTCATTCTCGGCATGGGGCTGCCCACGACCGCCAACTACATCGTGGTGTCGTCGCTGATGGCGCCGGTCGTCGTCTCGCTGGGCGCGCAAAGCGGGCTGATCGTGCCGCTGATCGCGGTGCACATGTTCGTGTTCTATTTCGGCATCCTGGCCGATGACACGCCGCCCGTGGGGCTGGCGGCCTTCGCCGCCGCGGCGATCTCGCGCGGCGATCCGATCAAGACCGGCGTGCAGGGCTTCATGTACGACATCCGCACCGCCTTGCTGCCCTTCCTGTTCATCTTCAACACCGAACTGCTGCTGATCGACGTGTCACCGACCAAGGCGGTGTTCGTCTTCTGCGTCGCCGTGGTGGCCATGATGCTGTTTGCGGCCGCGACCCAGGGCTATTTCTTTGCCCGCAATCGCATCTGGGAAACCGTGGCACTGTTGCTGGTGGCCTTCACGCTGTTCAGGCCGGGCTTCTGGCTCGACATGGTGGAAGAACCGATCATCGAGCATCCGGGAACGGAGATCGCGGAGATTGCCGCAGGCCTGCCGGAGGGCGAGGGGCTGCGCGCCAGGGTGAGCGGTCCGGATTTCGATGATCCCGACGCGACGCTGGAGACGGTGATCGTCATCCCGCTGGGCGCTGCGGGCGACGGCGACGCGCGGCTTCAGGCGGCGGGCATAAGCGTGGACGTGGCTGACGGGGCCGCGGTGCTTGAGGAGCCTCTGCCGGGGACGGCATTCGGCGAACTCGGGCGCAAGTTTGATTTCTACGGTGATACGCCGGTCGTGATCGCCAGCGTCGGCGTGGAAAACACCGAGCGCTGGTGGAAGGAGGTCTTCTATCTTCCAGCGCTGCTGCTGCTCGGCGTCATCATCGTGCTCCAGTCGCGCCGGACGACGGTGCCGGCGTTCTAGCGAGGCGGCTCCTGGTGCGCACGGAGGTTGGGTGAAACATGTTCGGGAACAACGCCGTAAAGCGAAAACCTGAATCGATCTGACAGGTCCGGATCCGTCCCGGCTTCATCGAGATGGGTGCATCGTGGTCGCCGGATCGTGATGAGGGCGGCGAGGGCGCGAGGCGCGCCGTCGAGCCGTGAATGCGAGTGACGCCCGTCCCTCGGGATGGGATTTCTTCCTAGGCGCAAGGCCGCGATCCGTTCCTGCGGGAAGTGGATCGGATCCTGGAGGCAGCGGTGTACAAGAACATTCTTCTGCCAATCGATTTGGGCGAGGAAAGCTCGTGGCGCAGGGCGCTGCCCGAGGCGGTTGATCTGGCGCGCCACCATCAGGCGGAACTGCATGTGGTCGCCGTGGTGCCGCAGATTGGCTCGGCGCTGGTGGGGTCGTTCTTTCCCAAGGACTACGAGAAGCGGGCGATCGCGGAAGCCTCCAAGGTGCTCGAGGCCTTTCTCGCAAAGCATGTCCCCGGCGATCTCGTCGCCAAGGGGCACATCGCGCACGGCGTGATCTACGAGGAGATCCTGCATGCGGCGAACAAGCTCGATGTCGATCTCATCGTGCTGGGGTCGCACCGCCCGGAACTGAAGGATTATCTTCTAGGCCCCAATGCTGCCCGGGTCGTGCGCCATGCACGGCAATCGGTGATGGTGGTGCGCGAATAGGCCGCCGGTCTGCCCGATCCCACCCACGCAGCATCGGAGGGTCTCATGAGCAATCAAAGCCGCGTCTTTCCGCGCCATACCAAGGCGACGCTTCCCACGGCGGTCGCTGGCGATGGCGTCCATATCATCGACAGCGCCGGCAAACGCTATCTCGACGCCTGTGGCGGCGCGGCGGTTTCCTGCCTGGGCCACAGCGACGCGCATGTGATCGCGGCGATCAAGGCGCAGCTCGACGCGATTCCCTTCGCGCATACGGCGTTCTTCACCAGCGACCCCGCGGAAAACCTGGCCGAAAGGCTCGTAGAACGGGCGCCCGAGGGGATCGAGCGGGCCTATTTCGTTTCCGGTGGATCCGAGGCCGTGGAAGCGGCACTGAAGCTCTCGCGGCAGTACTTCCTGGAGCGGGGCGAGGGCACCCGGCGCAACGTGATCGCCCGCTGGCAGAGCTACCATGGCAACACGCTCGGCGCGCTGTCCGCCGGCGGCAATCGTTGGCGGCGGGCGCAGTTCGAGCCGATGCTCGTCGGCGCCATGCACCATATCGCGGCCTGCCATCCGTATCGCGACCGGCGCGCGGATGAGACCGTCGAGGCCTATGGCCTGCGCGTCGCGGATGAGCTGGAAGCCAAGATCCAGGAGCTGGGTCCGGAAACCGTGGCCGCCTTCATTGCCGAACCGGTCGTCGGTGCCACCATGGGGGCGGTGCCGGCGGTGCCGGGGTATTTCAAGCGCATCCGGGAGATCTGCGATCGCCACGGCGTGCTGCTGATCCTCGACGAGGTGATGTGCGGCATGGGCCGCACAGGCACCCTCTTCGCCAGCGAGGCCGATGGGGTGCGCCCGGACATGGTTGCCATCGCCAAGGGGCTTGGCGCCGGTTACCAGCCCATCGGCGCGCTTCTGGTCTCGGGTGCGATCTACGATGCCATTGCCGCGGGATCCGGCTTCTTCCAGCACGGCCACACGTATATCGGGCATCCCGCAGCCTGTGCCGCGGGCTGCGCGGTGCTGGATCGCGTTGTCGGTACGGGCGCGGCCGGCGAGGGGCTGCTGCCCCGGGTGCGCGCCATGGGAGACAGGCTCGATGCCGTGTTGCGCGACCGCTTTGCCGATCACCCCCATATCGGAGACATCCGGGGCCGCGGGCTGTTTCGCGGACTTGAAATTGTCGCGGATCGGGTTACCAAGGAGCCGTTCGATCCGGCGCTCAAGGTCAACGCAATGATCAAGCGCGCGGCGATGGAGGAGGGCCTTATGTGTTATCCGATGGGCGGTACGATAGACGGCGAGCGCGGTGATCACGTGCTGCTGGCGCCGCCATTCATAATCGACGACAGCCATGTCGAGGAAATCGCCGACAAGCTCGGGCGATCCATGACGAGCGTGTTCGCGCAGGTGGCCGCGGCATGAGCGATCCGGTGACAATCATGGTCGCGCCCAATGGAGCGCGGCGGACGAAGGCTGACCACCCCAGGCTGCCCATCACGATAGCCGAGACCGCCCGTGAGGTGGCGCGCTGCGCCGATGCGGGGGCCTCTGCAGTTCATGTGCATGTGCGTGATGCGGAGGGCGTGCATGTGCTCGACGCCGATCTGTATCGCGATGTGACGGCGGCGATCGCCCGCGAAGCGGGAACCGACATCGTGGTTCAGGCCACCACCGAGGCCGTGGGGCGTTATTCTCCCCAGCAACAGATCGCGATGGTGCGCGATCTCAAGCCCGAGGCGGTCAGCGTGGGACTGCGCGAGGTGCTGCCCAGCGAGGATCTGGTTCCTGCCGCAGCCGACTTCTATGCCTGGTGTTTCGCGGAACGGATCGCCGTCCAGCATATCCTCTATGACCTCGGCGACCTGCATGCGTTCCTTGAATTCGTGCGCCGTGGCGTGATTCCGGGCTCGCACTGGTCCGTGCTCTACGTGCTCGGCCGCTACACCACCAATCAGGAAAGCGATCCGAACACGCTGCGCACGTTCCTCGATGTGATGGACACCGCCGAGGAGCGGCACTCCACAGCCTGGACGATCTGCGCCTTCGGGCGGGGGGAAACCACTTCGGCGACAGCGGCCATGGCGATGGGCGGCCACGCGCGGGTCGGCTTCGAGAATTCGCTCTGGGGCCCCGACGGGTCGCTCATGAGCGGCAACGATGCCGTCGTCGTACGCGCCCGTTCAATCGCCGATCTGCTCGGGCGTCCGTCGACCGACCGCGAGCAGACGCTGCGGGTGCTGGGCGCGCCGTAAGGCGCGGATGATGGTCGGTGTTCAGCGTTTGCGATGCCAGATGGCGCAGCGGACCGTCAACCCGGACGGGCGACGATAACTATCCATACTGACACGCTTGAAGCCATCGCGCGTCAGCCGCTTGTCGGTTTGACCGACACGATTTCCCCAAGCCCAGCGCCAGCGAGTGCGCTCCTGGTTGCCGCGATACGTCACGTTCACCAGCGTGTTGCGGCGATCCATCCCTTTTACCTTCGCCGCATCCTTGCATTTGATCGCCGTCGGAATTTGGTCGTCGCTCGCCATCTTGTGGCTGAAGCGTTCCAGTTCGTTTGCGTCGATCCAGCCGGATGATGCTGCGAGTGCCGGTGCGGCGAGTCCGATCAGAAGCCCCAGCGTTGCGATAAATCTAGCGGAATTCCAAATAAACATTTAAATAAGCTCCCCATAATACTGAGCGCGGGAATGTTAGCCTTTGACGTCGGAAAGGCAACCTGTCCTTCACGCAGAGAAGCCGTAGGCCAGGCAACTGTCACGGCAATCTGCGGGCCGTGATCAGCGATCCGACGAGGCCGCGCAACGAGCGCTCCATCAGCCAGCTCAGCCCCAGGCGGGCGCCCAGCGCGATCGACACGAACACCACCGGTGTGGAGATCGACATCGCCGAAGCCGCCGTCATGCCCTGTCCGATGGTGCAGCCGAAGGACATCACGCCACCGGTGCCCATCAGGAACGCGCCGGAGAGGTGGCGGCGCAACTCGCGCACGTCGTCGCAGGCCTCCCAGCGGAACTCGCGCCGCAGGGCCGCGCCCAGCAGTGCGCCCGCAATCACCCCCAGAACGGCACCGACGCCGAAGTCGATGGTCGCGCCGCTGTAGGTCATGGCATAGAGGATCGTCTGGCCGGCCGGCCGGACGAAGGTGTAGGACGCCAGCGGCTGCGGATTGAACGGGTCCGCGCCAAGCGTCGCGGTCGCGAACCATCCCCAGGCGATCACCAGGCCGACGGCGACACTGGCGACAACCAATCGCCCGCGCTCCCGAAAAGCCCGGTCGCGCAGCGCCCATACGGCGAGCACCGCGGCAACCAGATATGCCCAGAGCGTCCCCAGGTGCGTCCCGAGCACGATGTCCATCATCGCGGTGAAGTCATGCGCGCCGAGCGCCGAGACATCCAGCGTGACCGGATCGGTGAACTCGAGGCGTAGGAAGGACGTGACGCCGCCCATCATCATGTAGGCGGATATGCCCAGCACCAGGAAGGTGACCAGCGCCCGCAGGTCGCCGCCGCCGATCCGGACGAGTGTCCCGAAACCGCATGTGCCGTTGAGAGCCATTCCGGCGCCGAACAGGAGCCCGCCGACAATCGCGCTCAGCCACGTGAACTCCGGCGCGCGATAGATCGACAGGTCAAGATCGAGAATGCCGAAGGCCGCCATGCCCTGGACGAGGACGATCGCCACGGCGACCGCCAGTGCCCAGCCGCGCATCCGGCGATAGTCGGACCCGTAGAAAATGTTC
>JBFHII010000067.1:0-9611 GCA_041596535.1 Breoghania sp.
AGTTGCGGCGCCCAAGGACGCGCCGGCGAAACTGACGCCCCAGGCGAGCCGCTGGCTGGAGCCGGTGATCGAGAATTTCGGGCAGATCGCGGACAGTGCCCATGCACCGCTGTTGCGCGCGATGATGAAACCGCTGGAAATTTTGCACGAGGCGCGTGCCGACGTGGCGCGGGTGCCATCCGTGATGCTGGTGCGCAACGGGCCGGTCGTCGCGCTAGGGCGCGGGATGGTGCGCGAGTACGTCGAAATGACGCCGCGCATCTTTCAGCGCTGGATTGTCCGCGCCATGCGGGAGGGGCGCTATGAATACGTTGAGCGGCCGTCGCTGATCGTCCAGCGGAAGGGTGTCGACAACTACTACCACTGGATGATCGAGTTCCTGCCGAAAATCCTGGCAAGCGACTGGGACGGGGAGGAGCGACGCGCCGAGGTTGCCAGCTTCGGCAGCCCCTTCATCGAGTCGTCGATCGATTATCTCGGCTTGTCGGAGAACGTGCGGGCCGTTCACGATACGAGCGCCTTGATATTCGCCGAGGCTTACCTCCCGCGCTTCGTCAACAAGGGCGGTCCGCGCGACACGCGCATAGACGGGTACTTCTGCGAGCTGCACGACCGCATAACGGCCCGCACGAGCGCGCCGTCGACCGGACGCGGGCGGGTGATCTTCGTCGATCGCGGCGACGCGGGCACCCGGCGCCTGCTCAACCGCGAGGCGTTGCTCGCCGTGCTCGAGCGGCATGACATCGAACCGGTTCTGATGACGGGCCGTACAATCGCCGAGCAGGCCGAGATCTTTGCCGGTGCCGACGCCATAATCGGCATTCACGGTGCCGCGCTGACAAATCTCATGTTTGCCCGAAAAGGGACGAAGGTGCTGGAAATCATTCCGGCGGCGCTGGTGCCGCGCATCCGCTGCTACATGGATCTCAGCGCCGTCGGCGGGCTCGGCTACTCGGCCTATGTCGAGGAGAACGAGATGCTCGAGCGCGAGAATTTCAATCTCGACATGGCGCGCTTCACGCGCTGCCTGGAAGAATTCCTCGAAGCAGCGCGCGGCTGAGCGCCATCCGGCGTATCCCGGCACGCCGGGCCCGACGTCTTTCCACGGTGCCCCATCAGGCCGGGGCCGGTTCGCCCATGGCTGACATGCTGCTCCGCAGTGCCTTGGTGATCGCGGTCGGATCGTCAACACTGGTGATCGGCACGATGCGGCCTCGCGCGTAGTCGCGCAGCCGCTCGGCGGGGGCGCCGATGTCGAAGGCGACGATGGGCATGTCGAGCGCCATCAGTTCCGCCGTGACATAGGAGAAGGTTTCCGGCCAGATCGCCGGCAGCAGGCAGACGTTGACCTGGTGCGCCTCGAGGAGGTCGGGCAGCCTGGCCGGTTCGTAGCGGCCCGTGATGGTCAGGTTGGGCAGTTCCGGGGCGCCATTGAGCGTGCCGATCACGGTGATCCGCGCAGATGGGTCCGCCTTGGCGAGATGGCGGGCCAGACGTTCGACCACCTGCGAACCCTTCTGGTGACTGATGCCGCCGACAACGGCGATGCCCAGCCGGTCCGGCGGGCCAAGCGCCGGCTTGCGGGCGAAGGCGATGTTGAGCGCGTGCGGCTGCACGACGGCGGTCGCCTCGCAGGCCGGATAGACCGCCAGCAGGTGCCGCCGGCTGTCCTCCGAAAAGCACAGCACCTCGTCCGCCGCCTCGAGCAGGTCGCCCCAGATCCCGCGCCAGCTCTCGATGCTGTCGCCGGCGGGATTGGCCGCGTAGGGATTGCGCGCCAGGCAGGTCTTGCAGGCTTCGATGTCGGGCAGCCCGCAATAGGAGCCCTCCCGGGAGAGCAATGTGTATGACGGGCACAGCGGGTAGAAGTCGTGCATCGCGACGCGCAGCCGGTCCGTGCCGGCGCGCCGCCGCCGGGTCATGAAGCCGACGATCTCCAGGGGCGCGCGGTAGCTGACCAGGTTGTTGTAGAAGATCTCACCGAGCGCGACATGTTCGTCGAACAGCGTGTCCAGATCGGCGATATCGTCCAGGGTGTAGTCGAACGCGCTGCCGTCCATGAACAGGCGCAGCCGGAAGCGCGTGCCGGAATTGTCGGAATCGCCGTCGGCGACCAGCAGGAACACCGGCTGACCGGCCTCCGCGCGCTCGTCGATGAGGGCGGTGCGATAGGTCGTGGCGCCGCCGCCCAGGTCGTGATCGACGATCAGCACCGGCTTGGCCGCGACCCGGGCCCCGGCGATCAGCAGCGCCGCGATCCGCCGGGATTCAGCCGGCTCGTCGCGCCGGATGAAGTCGTCCACCATCTTCTGGTAGCTCGGATAGCGGTTCTGGATGATCGCCAGGTGGTTCCGCAACTGGGTGGCTTTCTTCTCGCTCTCGAAGGAACCGCCATGATCGTGCTGGACGAACAGGTCCTCGACCATGATGTTGCGGTAGCCGGCCGCAGCCGCACGCAGGCACCAGTCGTTCTCCTCGCCGTAGCCGAGTTCGAAGGAGGCCTCGTCGAGCGTGCCGATCTCCTGCCACACGTCCCGGTTGACGCCCATGCAGAAGCCGACGCCGCTCGGCAGTTCCAGGGCCGGCCCCTCGAAACGGATACGCCGGAAGGCGCCGTCGACCTGCTCGACGGTGAGGCCGGGCAGCATCGTGTTGTCCTTGCAGATCTCGGGGAAGCTGCAGATCGTCGCGGCGTTGGAGAATGGCGTGGTGCTGGCGATGGCGCGGTCGGCACGAATCGGCGCCATCAGCCGTTCCAGCCACTGCGGCGGCACCACGGTGTCGGTGTTGAGCAGCACGAAATCATGCGTCACGTGGCCGGCGGCGATGTTCACCGACTTGACGAAGCCCTTGTTGGTCTCGTTCTCGATCAGGACGACGTCGTCGAATTTCGCCAGCAACCGCTTGAGCGCCGGTTTGACCTTCTTGTCCGAACCGCAATCCTCGACGACGATCAGCCGGTAGGGCGACGTCGTGTTCCGCTTGAGGCTGGTGAACAACGGCTTGAGGTATTTCAAGCCGTTGTAGACGGGGATGATGATGTCGACCGGTTCGTCGAGCGGCTCGATCGCGGGCGTCGCGGGGCTGATTCTCCCGAGCGCATCGGACAGGCTTGTCGCGGCGCGGGGCTCCGCGGGGGCGGCTTCCGTCAGCGCAAGAATCTCACGGACCAGGCGCCGGGCGTCACCCCTGATGAGCCATTTCGACGCAACCAGGATGTTCTCGGGTGTTGCGGCAGCCCAGACGGCGCGGATGAGCTTGGGCCAATCGACGGGAATCGGCACCACGTCGGCGGTAACGGTGGCGGTGCTGCCATTGTCCGCAGTGAAGACGACCTGAACCTTGCGCGGCCGGAACCCGGAGAGAGGGACGTGCGCGCGGAAGCCGCTGTGCAACGCGGCGACGTTCTTCCAGTCATCGCGGACATCGCCGCGTTCGTAGCCGTACTCGACAAGCATTCTCTGGGATTGCGACGCCTTGGCGCCCAACAGGTGCGCCTCGACCGAGGCAACGGACTGGTCGGGGAAAAACGCCCATCCCTCGAGGGAAAAACGGAGGTGCGTCGTCTCGCAGATGTCGATATACGCGCGGAAACTGGCTTCCGTGTCGCCATCCAGTTCAATATGGCACTGCGCCTCCGGCCTGCCTGGCTGCCTGCGGCCGATGATCCTGGTCAGGGTGGTGCGCCAGCGGTGCGGGGGGCGCTCTTCGAGATCGGGAGGCGCCCATGCACCATCCCCGGGCGGCCGAAGCGCGTCCAGGCGCGCCTTGAGATCGGCAATCTCTGCGGCATTGGCCCGCACGATCTCTTCCAGCGACGCTGTCGCACCGGGGGCGTGCCCGGTTGCGTGCGATTGACGTAGATGTTCTTCGGTAATCGATTTCAGTGCAGCCCGAAGTTCCTGTATTTCGGACTCCAGAACACGAACCTTACGTTGTAGAGATCCGCTATCGCGGCCCGATTTGCCGCGGGTGTCATTCTTGTCAATAGTATTCAGCTCTCGGACCAAAGGTCTGTTCCGGTACGTAAAAAACTATGTCGTTCAGGTGCGCCTATAACGAATCCCGCAACGTAATATAGCATCAATTGGTTCGGCCATGAATTACGGATCCGAGGATGACCGGGAAATATGGTCACTGTTTATCCCTTTGGGGATAAAATCAAGGGACAAGGCACACCCGGCGGCGCCTCGATCGCACCGGCTGCGACGGCCGGCAGGCGTCCGGCGGTGATTCTTGATCTCCAATCTAAGTTCATGAAATGATAATGACTGCATCGGTATCGGTGTGGGCTGACTTTGTGCAAGGCTTCGTATTGGAAACGTCGGATCAAACATTTGGCCGCACCGCGATCGTGGTCGTCGGCATGCACCGGTCGGGGACCAGTGCCTTGACCGGGGTCTTCGGTCTGCTCGGCTGCATGTTGCCCCGGACGTTGCTCGGGCCGCACGAGAGCAACGAGTTCGGCCACTTCGAATCCGTCCGTGTGTGCGACTTCAATGACCGGATCCTGGAGGCGGGCAACTCGCGTTGGGACGACTGGACCGAATTCGACCCCGCGTGGCGCGACTCCGCCATCGCCCGCGATTTTCGCGAAGAAGCGGCGCAGTTGCTGGACGCGGAGTTCGGCGATGCGCCGCTCATCGTCTTCAAGGATCCGCGTCTCTGCCGGCTGGCTCCGTTCTGGTTCGACGTCCTGAGTGACCGCGGCTTCTCGATCAAGGTTCTGCTGCCGCTGCGCAATCCGCTCGAGGTGGCGGCATCGCTGACGCGCCGCAACGGCTTCGAGCCGCGCTTCGGCCACCTGTTGTGGCTGCGCCATGTGCTTGATGCGGAGCATGAAACGCGCGGCTTTCCGCGGATTTTCACGAGTTATGACGGCCTGCTGGATGAATGGCGCGATGTCGCGAGAAGGGCGGGTTCGGCCTTCGGGCTTGCGTGGCCGCGCGATGCGGACGAGGCGGCGGGCGAGATCGGGACGTTCCTGTCGGACGGGCATCGCCACCACCGCGAGTCGATCGACAGCGTGACGGACGACCCGTCGCTGTCGCCGTGGCTGCGTGACGCCTATGCAATCCTGCGGCGCTGGACGCGCGACGGCGAGAACGCCGGGGATTATCCGCGGCTGGATGAAATTCGCCGCAATTTCAACGCCGCGGTTCCGGCGTTCGATGCGCTCATGGCCAAGGGACGCGACCTGGTCTCGATGGCGGAGCGCCTGAAGGAAGCGGAAGCGACCGCGCGCGTGGCGATCGAGATGCAGATGCGTCTGCGGCGCGAGCTCGCCGGGGCGACGGACCGTCACGATGCGCACCAGACGTCCTACAAGACGGATCGTCAGATCGCAGAGCGCATCGTGGAACTGCTGGCTCTGAACCGTACCGTCTGCGCGTTGCGCGGCACGTCGGGAGAGGACGTGGAGCATGTGCGTCGTGATGCGCTCGAGGATCTCAACCGCGCGCTTGCCGCCCTGCTCGATGCGGACAATTGGCCGGCCTTGCCGACGCCGCAGCGCATGTCGCGTCAGGTCGACGTCCTGGAGCGCTCGGAACTGTTCGACCGGGCCTGGTATCTCCAATGCTACGGCGATGTCGCCGCGGCCGGGCGCGATCCCGCGCGGCATTTCATCCTCTACGGGTTCAACGAGGGCCGCGCGCCGAACGCCGACGTGTTCGCGACGTCTCGCCAGGCCGAACTGCAGGGCGCTTCCTGAGCCACCGGCGCGGGCGCCGCGTGCTACGCAAAAATCCAGACCTTCCGTATCGACACGCTGCCGTTCCTTGATATTATATGCATTCAGGGAGATACGAGGCCGAAGTCCCGGTACCGGGAGGCCCGGGCGACGGGTTTTCGACGCTTTCCGCACGCACCGGCGATGCCCGGCCGCGAGGGCGGGCGCCACGCCGTCCATGGCGCCACGGAAATGCGGCGGGGAGTGCGGTCCGGCGGTTGTGTCCGCGATGCCGCGCACGCCGTTGCCCGCGCCGCGGGGGCGGGGTTCCGGCAGTTGCCTGTGCATTGGAAACGCCATCCTGCTCAGGCGCAGGTATTTGATAGAGAAACGTATTTTCAGCAAACGCGGCGCGGGCCGAGAGACGGTCCGGCGACGTTCAATCATTTCAAGGGATGGCCGCTCCGGGAGCGGTCGGGTCCCGCAGTTGATCTTATACAGAGGTCGTGATGGAAGTTCTGGTCCTCAAACCCTTCGGCAAACGCTTCGTGCTTGCCTTGATGCTGGTGGCGGTTCTCGCCGTGCAGTTCTGGACCCAGTCGCGCTACCCGGCCCTGAATGAAAAGGCGATGATGAGCGGCGCCATCCAGCTCGAGGATCCGCTCGGGTTCGAGGCCTGGTTCCCGCTCACCGACGAAGACACCACCGTGGTGCGGATCGGCAAGTCGACGCTGAACTGGATCAAGACCAACAAGCGCGGCATGACCTTCGGCATTCTTTTCGCCGCCGCCTTCCTGACGCTGCTGGGTTATCTGCGGCGACACAGTTTCAAGGGCGGGTTTTCCAATTCGGCGCTCGGCATGGTGATGGGGGCGCCCCTGGGGGTCTGTGTCAACTGCGCGGCGCCCATCGCCCGGGGGCTGTATTCCGGCGGTGCGCGCGCGGAATCGACCCTGTCGGCCATGCTGGCCTCGCCGACGCTCAACATCGTCGTCCTGACGATGCTGTTCTCGCTGTTTCCCTTCTACATGGCGGTGACGAAGATCGTGCTTTCGCTGCTGATGATCCTGGTCGCCGTGCCGCTGATCTGCCGTCTTCTGCCGGCCGAACAGCTGCAGGCTTCGGTGGGGGATCGTGGCGCCAGGGTCACGCCGGATCCGCATGTCAGCGCGGCGGAACAGGAGAGCGTCTTGTGGGCCGTGCTCTATTTCGCCAAGGATTTTGCCTGGAACCTGTGGTTCATCATCAAGACGACGCTGCCGCTGATGCTGCTGGCCGGCTTCCTCGGCGCGCTGGTGGCCACCCTGTTGCCCTCGAGCCTGCTCGAGACCGCGGGCTTCGGCGTCTTGGGCCTGATCGGCGCGGCGGTGATCGGCACCTTCCTGCCGGTGCCCATCGGACTGGATGTCGTGGCCTCGGGCGCGTTGCTGCAGGCGGGGCTTGCGCCCGGCTACGTGATGGCGCTGCTGTTCACGCTCGGGATCTTCTCCATCTATTCGTTCTTCATCGTGGCGACCGCGATCTCGCTGCGCGCGGGCGTGATGCTGGCGGTGGTGATCGCCGTCGTCGGCATGCTCGCCGGCTTCGGGATCTCGCAATATCATGACTGGCAGACCCAGCGCGCGCTGAAGATCCTGACCGGATGGGAGTTCTCGCTGATCGGCTCCGCCCACGCCGATGAACCCGATCCCTACCGCATGGTGGTGGACGGCGACAACCGCATCGCCGTGCACCAGCGGCCGTTCCGGCCGCGCTCGCCGGCCGGCGAGACGCCGTTCACGCGCACCGAGGCCTGGCACCTGGGCATCGACCAGCCGGTGGAGTTCTCCTTCGCCGACATGTGGCCGCCGTTCTGGGAGGGGCGCTCCATCGCCTCAGGCGATTTCGACCGGGACGGAGACCTCGACCTGGTGCTCGCCTCCACGGTGAAGGGGCTGTATTTCTACGCCAACGACGGCAAGGGCAAGTTCGCGCCGGTGGCGTTTCCGATCGGCAAGATCGCCGACATGCCGGTGTTCAACGCGGTGCTGGTGGATATCGACGACGACGGCTGGCTGGATCTGTTCCTGGCCACCTACCAGCAGGGCAATTTCCTGCTGCGCAATGTCGACGGGACGTTCGATGTCGCCAACATGACGCCGGTGAAGAACCGCGAGGACGCGCCCTTGTCGCTGGCGCTGAGTTTCGCCGACGTCGATCGGGACGGCGATCTCGACGCGGCGCTGGGCAACTGGGCCGCCGGCTGGTACCGGCGTATTCCGGGCGAGGAGGCGCGCAATCGCATCGTGTTCAACGAGAATGGCGCGCTCACCGGCGACACGTTCGCCGAACTGCCGGGTCTGCCGGGCGAGACGCTGACCATCCTTTTATCGGACATCAATGCCGACGGCGCCCCGGACCTTCTCGTCGGCAATGATTTCGAGCAGCCCGACATCTTCTATTTCGGCGACGGCAAGGGCGGCTTCATGCCGGTGCGTCGCAACGACGGCGTCGTGCCGATGACCACGACGACGACGATGAGCATCAAGACGGCGGATCTGCACAACAAGGGCAGCCAGGACATCTATGTCGCGCAGATCGCCGGGCGCTCCTCCGGCGTGTCGGGAACGCTGAAGATGCGCGATCTCGACCAGTATTGCGACGCGGTCGAGCGCGGTGAGGACAAGGCGACCTGCGCCACCAACATGGCCATCAAGACCTGGTACAAGTCGGGACACAGCTTCAATCCCGGCTTCGCCAACAAGTGCCAGGAGCTGTCCGGCCGCTACCAGACGGAATGCAAGGCGATGCTGGTGAAGGATCTGGCGATCCAGAACCGCGATCCGGCGATCTGCAACCTGATCCAGGCCGACCAGGTCCGGGTGCGGCAGCTGTGCGACATCCACTTCAAGCCGTTCCGCAAGCCAACCGACGCCGAAATGGCGGAGACCATTCCGCAGATCCTGCGCCGCAATGTGCTGCTGGAGAACAAAGGCGACGGAACGTTTACGGAAGGCGCGGAAGCCGCCGGGCTGGGCGTCGGCGGCTGGAGCTGGGACACCAAGGTGGCCGATGTCGACAACGACGGCTTCCAGGACGTCTACATCGTCAACGGCACCTGGGTGCCCAACGAGGTCAGCCCCTCCAACCTGTTCTTTCGCAACAAGGGCGATGGCACCTTCGAGGAGGCGTCCGGCCCCTTCGGGCTTGAGGACTACCTGATCACCGCGGCGGCCGCGTCCATCGATTTCGACGGTGACGGCGATCTCGATTTCATCACCGTGCCGGTCAACGGCCCGGTGACGGCGTTTGTCAACAACGCCACGACAGGCAATGCCATCGCGTTTTCCGTGGCGGATCACGTCGGCAATCGCTTCGGCGTGGGCAGCAAGATCGAGATCCGCTACGGTGCCGATGGCGACAGGCACCAGATGCGCGAACTTCAGCTTGGCGGCGGCTTCATGTCGTTCGATGCACCGGTGGCGCATTTCGGCCTGGGCGATGTCGAGCAGATCGACAGTGTTACGGTTTCGTGGGCGGATGGCGGTCGTACCGTGATTGAGGGCGGCCTTTCCGCCGGTTCTCACTACCGGATCGAGCGACGGTCCGCGGTACAGGACTAGGCCCCGGCACCGTCCGGAACGACAGGACGGCCAGGGCGCCGGCCAGGGCGTCGGCAAAGCAATTGATTTCCAAGGCCGGATCCCGGAGGGGAGCCGGATTTTCTCAGCGGTTAGTGTGAGGCGTTTACATGTTGTGGCTGGATGACCGGGGTTTCCGGACTGTTGGAATGGCGGTGGCCGCGGGTCTTGCCTGGGGGGTCGCGTCGGGCGCATTTGCCCAGCAGCCCGCCGCATCGGACGACGCGGCGTCCCGGCCTGCGGCCCAGTCCGACGGCACGGCCGCCGCGGCGCCCGATATGGCGCAGTCGGAGGAGGCCTACAAGACGGGCGACTTTGCA
>JBFHII010000068.1:0-9539 GCA_041596535.1 Breoghania sp.
GCTACATGATCGAGCAGGAGCTGGAGAACGCCCTTGGCCACGACCGGCCGGTGGCGACGCTGCTGACCCAGGTGGTGGTCGATCGCGACGATCCGGCCTTCGGCAAGCCGACGAAATTCGTCGGGCCGGTCTACGAGCGTGAGGAGGCCGAGGCACGCGCCAGGGCTGCGGGCTGGGCGATCGCGGCGGATGGGCCCAAGTGGCGCCGCGTCGTCGCTTCGCCAAAACCCGTCGAGATCCCCGACATCCGGGTGCTGAAGCTGCTGCTCGGGCAGGGCGTGATCGTCATCTGCGCCGGCGGCGGCGGCATCCCGGTCATGCGCCGCGACGACGGCAGCCTCGTCGGCGTCGAGGCGGTGATCGACAAGGACGCCGCCAGCGCCCTGTTGGCGCAAAAGCTGGGGGCGGACGCGCTGCTGCTGCTGACCGATGTCGATGCGGTCTACCGCGATTTTGGCACCGACAATGCGGCGCGGATCGCCCGTCTGACGCCGCCGCAGGCCGTGGCGCTCGCCGTGCCCGCCGGCTCCATGGGCCCGAAGGTCGCCGCCGGGCGCGATTTCGCGCTGAGCGGCGGTTTCGCCGGCATCGGGCGGCTGCAGGACGCCCTGGCCATTCTCGACGGCGGCGCCGGCACGCGGATCTCGGCGGAGTCGTGAGGGCGGCATTGCCGTGGCTGCCGGTGTGGACGTTTTAGGGACGAGAGCAGGGACGAGAGCCGGGAAGAAACGGGTGCCCTGCGGGCGAATTCCTCCTGGATCCCGGGTCTTTCGACACGCTGACGCGTGCTCGGCCCGGGATGACGCGGAGGGATGAAGGGTGGCGGGTTTGGCGTGTGCGGGGTGTCTCAGGATGAGGTCCGGGGTGTGGCGTGAGCGCGGGGATATCTTTCACGTGTTGCTTGCCGAAATGGCGGAAAGCATACAAATTTAAAGTATAAGCGCGTGAATTACTTATAAATCCAGGAAAAATTCACAATAAAACATTGACAGCGTGACGCTGTTCTGGCATGGTTCTGCCATCATCAGACAGTTGTGCATCGAAGCACGCCGGGCGGAAAGGTTTCCGCGGGCGATGACTGCGTGTGATCACAGGCAATCGCGATGCGGTCCGTGCCGCGACGCCATTGGCGCGGGTCTGGTCCTTAATTCTTCCGCCAATCTGGTTCCTTGCGAAGGGTTCGCCGATGAGAAAGGTCTCTGTCGAACAGTGGCGCGCGGCGCGCAAGCTCTACGAGGATCAGGGGCAGGATGTGGCGGAGATCGCCGACAAGCTGAAGATCGATCCAAGGACGGTCTACAGCCGCGCCAAAATGGAGCAGTGGCTCCGTCCGCTGGATTTTCACGGCTCGCTGCCCTTGCGCGGGGTCAACTCGGCCCAGCGGCGGCGGATGACGGCGCGGCTGTTCGCGGCCTTCGAGCGGCAGGTGCGCGACATGGAGGCGCGGCTGGCGGCCCTCGACGGGCGCGAGGCGGACGACCGCGATGCGCGCACGCTGGCGACGCTGGCGCAGACGCTCGACCGGCTGGTGGGCCTGGACGCAAGCCTGAAGGCGCCCGACGACGGCGGGAGCACGGATGACGAACCCGACATCGACGAGTTCCGCCGCGATCTTGCGCGACGGCTTGAAACGATCCGACCCCAAAACCATCGAAAGTCTGCTGGCAAGCCTGAGCCGCGCGGAGACTGAACGGTTCTCGCGCGATTTCTGCATCTTCGCCCGGCCCGATCAGCTGCCGCCCGACGGCGCCTGGTCGACCTGGCTGGTAATGGGCGGGCGCGGCGCGGGCAAGACGCGGACGGGGGCGGAATGGGTGCGCGGCATGGCGCTGGGCGAGCCGCCCTATGCGCAGGTGCCGATCGGCCGCATCGCGCTGGTCGGCGAGACGCAGGGCGAGGTGCGCGAGGTGATGATCGAGGGCGTCTCGGGGCTGCTCGCGGTGCACAGGCGGTGCGAGCGACCGCTCTGGCTGCCCTCGCGCCGGCGGCTTGAATGGCCCAACGGGGCGATTGCCCAGGCGTTTTCCGCCGAGGATCCGGAAGGCCTGCGCGGGCCGCAATTCGCCGCCGCCTGGGCCGACGAGCTGGCCAAGTGGCGCAACGCCGAGGAGACATGGGACATGCTGCAATTCGGATTGAGGCTGGGCGACGACCCGCGCCAGGTGGTGACCACCACGCCGCGGCCGATCCCGCTGATGAAGCGGCTCCTGAAGGATGCGCGCACGAAAGTCTCGCGCGCCGCGACGCGGGCCAACATCGGCAATCTGGCGCCGGGGTTTTTGGAGAGTATCGTCGGCCGCTACGCCGGCACCCGGCTGGGGCGGCAGGAGCTTGACGGCGAGCTGATCGAGGACCGGGCCGATGCCCTGTGGCGGCGCGATCTGATCGAGCGCGCCCGGGTGGCGTCGGCGCCGGAGCTGCTGCGCATCGTCGTGGCGATCGATCCGCCGGCCTCGTCGAAACGCGGCGCGGACGCCTGCGGGCTGGTCGTGGCCGGCGTTGCGGCAGACGGGCAGGCCCATGTGCTCGAGGACGCGACGCTGTGCGAGGTGCAGCCGGCGCGCTGGGCCCGTGCGGCGATCGCGCTTTATCACAAGCACCAGGCCGATTGCCTGATCGCCGAGGTCAACCAGGGCGGCGAGATGGTCGCCCGGGTGCTGGCCGAGGTGGAGCCGGGCGTGCCGGTCAGATCCGTGCGCGCGACGCGCGGCAAGTGGCTGCGCGCCGAACCGGTCGCAGCCCTTTACGAGCAGGGTCGGGTGCACCACGTCGGCGCCTTCCCGGCGCTGGAGGACGAGCTGTGCGATTTCGGCCTCGACGGCTTGAGTTCGGGCCGCTCGCCCGACCGGCTCGACGCGCTGGTCTGGGCGCTCACCGCCCTGTGCCTGGGGCGCGGCGGCGAGCCGAAGGTGAGAAGGGTTTGAACGGGGTGGGGGTGTTAGTGTGACGGAGCGGGATTATGGAAGCGCCTGCGGCGGCTTTCCTCCTGGATTCCAAATCTGTCGACACGCTGCGCGTGCTCGGTTTGGAATGACGTTGTGGGTTGAAGAGTTGCCGAGGGTTTTACGCGCGCGGCAACCGTCGTGTGGGTTGGCGTTGCAGCGAACACAGGCCTCTGTGTCGTGCTTCGACCTTCCACGTCATTCCGGGCAGCGTGCGGCGAAAGCCGCATCGCGTGATCCGGAATCCAGGAGGGACTTGTCCGTAGGGCGCTTGCAGACGTCAGCCACCATCCCCCGAAAACAACAAAACCCCCGGCGGGGATCCGGGGGCCTTGCTTGGAGGTCTTCGCGTCTTTTTTTTTGGGCAGGGAATGCCGGTGGCCGGGGAGCCGCCGGATCATTGGGGATAAAACGATGGGGCTTACGTGCAGCGAAGGACGAGGGCGGTGGCGGCGGCGCCGGTGACCGGGTCGGTCGTCGGCATCGCGGTGACGGTGCAGTCGCGGCTGGCGGCGGGAATGCGGGCCGCGACCTTTTCGGCGCCGGCACCGGCCAGGGCCACGGTGGACAGGGCGGCCGATGCGGTGGCGAGCGTGAGCACGGCAACGCAGACGGCCGTGGCGATGGCAGAATTGCGAACCATGGTGCTCCTCCTCTTCGGCCGGCTTCTGGCCGGTTTGCGGTTGCTGGAGGGGATCCCCTCCGTTGATGACCCCAGAATACGCGGTTTGCGAACCCGCGATGTGACGGGGATCACGGATGGGCGGGTTTGAGGGCATGGCGGGGTGTGGCTTCGCGGGTGTGGCCGGTCCTTCGAGGCCCGCTGGCGCGGGCACCTTGAGGCATGAGGTCCGGGGGGATCTTAGCATTTCGAGCGCGCCACAGCTTCGATTGTCACCCCGGCCGCAGAGCCGGGGCCCACTATGCCGATCGGCAAAAGCTGACACCTAGGGCGCGTCGCCAAACCGCGCCGCACAATCGCGAGAGCCTCAACAAGCGGAGGCCAGAGTGGGTCCCGGGTCTGCGAAGCGATACTTCGCATCGCATCGCGCCCGGGATGACAATCGCGGTTGAGGGCCGGAGCCGGCCCAACACACCTCTCCCCAAACGGCAAAGCCCCCGGGCGGGGACGCCGGGGGCTTTGCCTTGGAGGTCGGTGGGATCAGCGGCAGACGGTGCGGTAGCCGACGATCACGCGCTCGCCGTAGTAGGGGTCCCAGCGGCGAACCGGCTTTTCCCAGCAGTCGCGGCGCGGGCGGTGACGATAGCGGCGGCGGTCGTCGTAGCGGTCGTCATAGCGGCGGTCGTTTGCGGCGGCGCCCAGCATGGCGCCGGCGGCCAGGCCGAAGATCGCGCCGGCGGCGGCGGCACCGTTGCGGCCGTTCTTGGCCGATGCGCTGGTGGTCGACACGGAGACTGCCGAGGCGGCGACAATCGCGACGGTCAGGGCGGTGATAGCGGTCTTGCGGAACATCTCGGTCTTCCCTCTGTCTGGCGGCCTCGCGGCCCTGTTTCATTGTCTGGTCGGGTCTTGGTCAGGTCTTGGTCCTGGGAGGCGGCTTGTCTCTCCGCCGATGAATTGACCCTAGGGGATCGCCCGCTTGTCAGATGTGACGGGCATCACGCTTTGCGGGTTTTGCGGCGGAATTTGCCGGGATTTGCGTGAGAAAACCCACAGTTTCAGCGGGTTGGATGGTCGGATGCGCAGCTGCGCGCCGCCACCGGCGCAGCGACGGGACCCTTGCCATGATGTTTTTCGACATGTTTCGCCGCGCGGCGCGGCCCGATGAGGCCAAGGCCTCGCGCACCGCCTCCATGGTGGCGCTGCAGAGCGCCGGGCGTCCCGTCTGGACGCCGCGCGACTATGCGGCGCTGGCGCGCGAGGGGTTTGCGCGCAATCCGGTGGTCTACCGCTGCGTGCGGATGATCTCGGAAGGCGCGGCGTCGGTGCCCTGGCTGCTGTATGAGGGTGCGCGCGAGCTCGACGCGCATCCGCTGCTGGAGCTTCTGGCGAGACCCAATCCGCGCCAGGCCGGCAGCGAGATGCTGGAAAGCCTCTACGGCCACCTGCTGGTGTCCGGCAACGCCTATGTGGAGGCCGTCGGGCTGGAGGGCGGGATCCGCGAGCTGCACGCGCTGCGCCCCGACCGCATGAAGGTGGTGCCGGGCGAGGACGGCTGGCCGAAGGGTTTTGATTACACGGTGGGCGGGCGGACGCTGCGGCTGACGGCCGAGCACGGGTTGCCGCCGGTGCTGCATCTGACGCTGTTTCACCCGCTCAACGACCATTACGGCTTCGCGCCGATCGAGGCGGCGCAGGTGTCGCTCGACATCCACAATGCGGCGGGCGCCTGGAACAAGGCGCTCTTGGACAACGCCGCGCGGCCGTCGGGCGCGCTGATCTACGCCGCGCAGGAGGGCGGCAATCTGACCGACGAGCAGTTCGAGCGGCTGAAGGGCGAGCTGGAGGACGGCTACCAGGGCGCGCGCAACGCCGGCCGGCCGCTGCTGCTGGAAGGCGGGCTGGACTGGAAACCCATGGGGCTGACGCCGAAGGACATGGATTTCATCAACGCCAAGAACCAGGCGGCGCGCGAGATCGCGCTGGCCTTCGGCGTGCCGCCGATGCTGATCGGCATTCCCGGCGACAACACCTATTCCAACTACCAGGAGGCCAACCGCGCCTTCTGGCGCCAGACCGTGCTGCCGCTGGTGGCGCGCACGGCCAGCGCGCTGACCAACTGGCTGGCGCCGGCCTTCGGACAGGGTCTGCGGCTCGGCCATGACGTGGACGCCATCGAGGCGCTGTCGGTGGAACGCGAGGCGCTGTGGCGGCGGCTGGGGCGTGCGGATTTTCTCACCCAGGGCGAGAAGCGCGCGGCGGTGGGCTATTCGGCCGAGGGCGGCCCGGCGTCGGCAAGCGAGTCCACCTCGTGAGTGCGCCGTGGCCGGCATGGATGCGGTGACGCAATCGGTCATCGCGCGCGGTGACCTTGCGCATCTGGCGCTGTTTCTCTGGGCCTCCGGCGCCAGCGGCCTGCTGGTCTGGAGCCTGCGCGAACTGGCGCTGTCCAACCGCCGCTTCAACGATTTCGTGCGCGAGATCGCCCGCCTCAACCGGCGCTTTGGCGGCGAGTGAGGCGGTCCTTCGAGGCCCGCTGCCGCGGGCACCTCAGGATGAGGTCCGAGGGTGTGGCGTCATGAATCCTGTTTCTCCCCGGCTCATCCTCGGGAGGCCGCAGGCCTGCCCGGGGATCCAGTAACCCGTGGGGCCGGCTGCGTGCCCGGGTCGTGCGGCCTGTGGTTACTGGATCCCGGCTCGGAGGCCGGGATGACACGGCAAGGATGATGCGGGGAAACGAAATGCAAGCGAACATCGAAGGATCTGCCATGCGAAACCTGTTTCGCCGGGGTGCCCGGCGGCGGCCGGATCATCGCGGCGTGTTCGCCGCCTTTGCCGAGACGCTTCAAAGGATGCTGGAGCGGGACGCGGCGCGAGGCGCTCCGCGGGTGCGCCGGACGGGCGCCGGAGCGCGGCGGTGAGCGCGCGCGCGGATGAGGCGCCGTTGGCGGAGACGTCGGGTGATGCCCCGATCGGTGCGGAGGGCGTGTTTTCCGGCTACGCGAGCCTGTTCAATGTTGCCGACATGGGCCGCGACGTGATCCTGCCCGGGGCGTTTGCGCGCTCGCTCAAGCGGCGCGGGCCGCGCGGCGTCAAGATGCTCTACCAGCACGATCCGGCGGAGCCCATCGGCCAGTGGTTTGCGATGACCGAGGACCGGCGCGGGTTGTGCGTGACCGGCCGGCTGATGCTGGAGCTGGCGCGCGCCCGCGAGGTGCACGCGCTGATGCGCGCCGGGGTGCTCGACGGATTGTCGATCGGCTTTCGCACCCTGCGCGGCCGGCGCGATGCGGCCACCGGCCTGCGGCGTCTTCATGAAATCGATCTCTGGGAAATCTCGCTGGTGACCTTCCCGATGCAGGAGGCGGCCCGGGTCGCGACTCTCGCGGCCGAGCGGCCGGCGGGCGGTGGCACCATGACCACCCGCGCCCTGACGCTCCGCCTGGGGCGCGCGGCGCGCGTCCTGCGCGGCGGATCCCGTACCACGCAACCACGACACAGGTGATGCAATGAGCAAGGCAAGGACATTGGAGAGCAGGACACTCGAGACCGGGACACTCGGGACCGGGACGGCAGAGCATCCGCTGCGCGCGCCGGAGACCAAGGTGACGGCTCCCGACGCGGGTCACCCGGATGAGGGCGTCGGCGCGGCGCTGGACGAGCTGATGCAGGCGTTCGAGGAATTCAAGCAGACCAACGACGCGCGGCTGACGCAGATCGAGACCCGCGCCAGCGACGCGGTGACCGAGGACAAGCTGGCGCGCATCGGTGCGACGCTAGACGAACTGATGCTCAAGGCGCGGCGTCCGGGACTGGCCGGGGCGCCGTCGGGAGGCCGCTTCACGCCGACCCAGGCGATCGAGCACCGTGCGGCGTTTGAGGGCTACGTGCGCTCGGGCCGCGAGGACAATTTGCGCAGGCTTGAGGAAAAGGCGCTGTCGGTGGGTTCGGACCCGGACGGCGGCTACCTGGTGCCCGACGAGACCGAGCGCATGGTGCTGTCACGACTGGCCGAAATCTCGCCGATCCGGGCGATCGCCGGCAACCGCCAGGTGTCGGGTTCGGTGTTCAAGAAGCCCTATGCGATTTCCGGCCCGGCGGTCGGCTGGGTGGGCGAGACGGACGCGCGGCCGCAGACCGCATCGCCGACGCTGGCCGAACTCAGTTTCCCGGCGATGGAGCTCTATGCCATGCCGGCGGCCACCGCGACGCTTCTGGAGGATGCGGCGGTCAACGTCGACGAGTGGATCGCCGCGGAGGTGGAAACCGCCTTCGCCGAGCAGGAGGGCGCGGCCTTTGTTTCCGGCGACGGGGTGAACAAGCCGCGCGGCTTCCTCGATTATCCGACCGTCGACGAGGCGTCGTGGAGCTGGGGCAATCTCGGCACGGTTCCGACGGGGGTGGCCGGGGCGTTTCCCGCGTCCGACGCCTCCGACGTGCTTGTGGATCTGATCTACGCGCTGAAGAGCGGCCACCGGCAGAACGCCCGCTGGGTGATGAACCGGCGCACCCAGGCGGAGATCCGCAAGCTCAAGGACGCGGACGGCAACTACCTGTGGCAGCCGCCGGCCAATGCGGGCGGCCAGGCGAGCCTGATGAATTTCGCCATCACCGAGGCCGAGGACATGCCGGATATTGCCGCCGACGCCACGCCGATCGCCTTCGGAGATTTCCGGCGCGGCTACCTGGTGGTCGACCGGCTGGGCGTGCGGGTGCTGCGCGATCCCTATTCCGCCAAGCCCTACGTGCTGTTCTACACCACCAAGCGCGTCGGCGGCGGGGTGCAGGATTTCGACGCCATCAAGCTGCTGAAGTTCGCGGTGAGCTGAGACGCCTGACCTCCCGTACCGGTGGCGGCTTCCTCCCCACGCCGCCGGCACCTGGCGGTCCCGCCTTCTCGCGAGGGCGGGGCCGTCGGTTTTGGGGGCTGCGGGTGCCTGGAAGGCGCCGGTTGTTTGGAAAGCGCCGGTTGTTTGGAAAGCGATGGAAGCGCCCTGCGGGCGAGTCTCTCCTAGATCCCGGATCTGTCGACGCGCTGCGCGCGCTCGGTCCGGAATGACGTGGAGGGTTGAAGGCCGGCCGGGAGATGTGTGTCCGCGGCTGCTTTTTGATCAGGCGGTGGTTGGGGCTGTGATGCTGTTGGCGACCGGCGCTGCTGCGAACGCGGGGCGCCCTGTGAATCTTCACGTCTCAACGTCATCCCGGGCCGCGTGTGGCGTGCCGCATCGCGCGACCCGGGATCCAGGAGGGACTTGCCCGCAGGGCGTCCGGTTTCTTCGTGCGAAGGGCGCGGGTGCCTTCGAGACGCCGCGGAGCCTGTTCTTGGGCTGGCCACAGGCCAGACCCGAGGGACGGCTCCTCAGGATGAGGTCCGGGGGTGTGGCGCAAACCCTGTTTCTCCCTAACCCTGTCTCCCAGGTGTCATCCTCGGGAGGCCGCAGGCCTGCCCGGGGATCCAGCAACCCGTGGGGCCGGCTGCAGTGCCAAGGTCGTGCGGCCTGTGGTTACTGGATGCCCGCCTTCGCGGGCATGACACGGCAAGGATGTTGCGGGGCGACGGATCGCCGCTCAACACGGCGATGACAGCGCGATACTGCCGGGGCGGTGGCGCACTGCCGGCGACCGCAAAAAGCACTCCCAAACACAGGATCCCGTCATGGCATCCATTCTGATTTCCCCGCCGGCGGCCGAACCGCTGACGCTGGAAGAGGCAAAGCTGTTTTTGCGGCTCGACGGCGGTGATGAGGACGCGCTGGTAAGCGCGCTGATCGCGGCGGCGCGCGGGCATGTGGAGGCGGTGACCGGGCGCGCGCTGATGCATCAGGGCTGGCGGGTGTTTCGCGACGCCTGGCCGTCGCGCCGCATCGTGCGGCTGCCGCGGCCGCCGCTTGCCGGGGTCGATGCCGTCACCGTCTATGACGCGGACGGCGTGGCGGCGCTGCTGGATGCCCCGCTCTATTCCGCCGACAAGGCCA
>JBFHII010000069.1:0-9536 GCA_041596535.1 Breoghania sp.
CGTTCGACGCCATGCACCGGATCGCGATGAAGATCGTCGCCCGGATGATCGCGGGACGGGCAAGCAAGCAGCAGGGATGGGACGAGAGGGCCAGGATCGCCGGGATGCTGGCCGAAAGCGAAGGCCGCTATCGGACGCTGTTCCGGGCGCTTCCCGCGATGATGATGTTTCGCGATCCGGGCGGGCTGATTGCCGATGTCACGGACATGTTCGCCGAGCGGTTCGGCTTCAATCGCGAGGAGCTTATCGGAACGAGGGCGATCGACATGATGCCCGAGAGCACGAAGCCGCATGTAAGGCGCGCGGCGCGGCGGGTGGCGCAGCCTGGCGGGACCATGGAAAACGAGCCCTTCGAAATGATCGCCAAAAGCGGCGAGGTCGTCGATATCGAGGTCAGCGCCAAGTGCCAGCGCGACGGCTCGGTGCTGGCCGTGGTGGTGGATGTCAGCGAACGCAACCGCATGCGCGGCGAACTGGAGCGGCGCAACAGCGAACTCGAGCGCGCCAACGAGAGCCTGAAGCACTTCACATCCATCGCCTCGCACGACATTCAGGAGCCGCTGCGCAAGATCCGCTACTTTTCCGACCTGTTGCGACAGGCGGTGGCGAAGGACAACAGCACCGACATCAGCTATTCGCTGGATGTGCTGACCGATGCCTCGCAGCGCGCCAGCGTGCTGGTCTCGGATCTGCTGGACTTCTCCCGCGCGTCGAACAAGGAACTGGATGCCGAGGCCATAGACCTGCGCGACCTGGTCGAGGGAATCATCAGCGAGCTTTGCCACGACCACGGGGCGCAGCGGACGCAGTTCACCCTGGACGCGCCCCGCCTTACGGTCACCGGCGACCGCACCGCGATCATCCAGTTGTTCCGGAACCTCTTGTGCAACGCGCTCAAGTATCGCCACCCGGACCGGCTGCCGCAGGTCACCATCGCCGTGGACTATGCCGCCGATGGCGGGCGGCCGGCCGAGATCCGCATTGCCGACAATGGGATCGGTTTCGAGGCGGAATACGCGGAGATGATCCTGAAGCCGTTCACGCGCCTGCACCGGCGCTCGCAGTATCCCGGCAGCGGTGTGGGGCTCGCCATCTGTGATGTGGTGGCCCGCCGGCACAACTGGGGCCTGCGCGCCGAGGGGCGGCCGGGGGAAGGCGCGGTCTTCACGATCAGCATTCCGGCCTATGCGGTTCCGGCCGGGTAGGGCCGCCGCAACATCAGGCCGACGGACTGTTCTAGCGTTCGCGCAGGGCTTCGCTGCGGGCCTTGATGATGGGCTTCAGCAGATAGTCGAGCACCGATTTCTGCCCCGTCAGGATGGCAGTCGAAACCACCATTCCGGGGATGATCGGCAGCGGGTTGCTTTCCGTGCCCAGGTGGGCTTTGCCGGTGCGTATGATGACCCGGTAGAACGTGTTGCCTTCCTCGTCGGTGATCGTGTCGGGGCTGATGCGCTCGACCGTACCGGCCAGATCGCCGTAGACGGTGTAGTCATAGGCGGTGACCTTGACGCTGGCGTCCTGGCCGGGATGCAGGAAGGCGACGTCCTGCGGGCGCACGCGCGCCTCGATCAGCAGCTTGTCGTCCAGCGGCACGATTTCGGCAATCGCCTCGCCGGGCCGGACCACGGCGCCGATGGTGGTCACCGACAGCTTGTTGATGATGCCGCGCAACGGCGCCCTGAGGACGGTGCGGCGGACCTTGTCCTCGGCGGCGTGAATGGTTTCCTCGATCACCGACAGATCGCCGCGCGCCTGGCTCAACTCCTCATGTCCCTTGGCCCGAAATCCGGCGATGGCGCTGGCGCGCAGCGCCATGGCCTCGGCAATGGCGGCCGCGGTGCGCGGGATCGACGCCCTGAGCACCGCAAGCTCCATCTTCTCCGTCTGGGCCTGGCGCTCGAGACGCAGCAGCTCGAGCTCCGCGAAGGCGCCCTTGCTTTGCAGGTCGCGGGCCTTTTCCAGTTCCTTGTCGAGAAGCGCCACGGTGGCGGCGGTCTGTTCCAGGCGGGTCTCCATCTCGATCTTTTCCAGCCGCCGCTGGGCGAGCTTCTGGTCGTTGACCGCCAGTTCCTGCTCCAGCGCCGCCCGCCGCGCCTCGTAAAGCGCCGTCTCGCCGGCGATCAGCTCGGCACCCAGATCCTCCGAGAGCGCGAGCGGCAGGTCGTAGGCTTCCGCCTGCAGCCGTTCGGCACGGGCCTCGAGGGCGGCGCGCCGGGTGCGCAGCTCGCCCAGTTCGGAGGCAAAGCCCGTGTCGTCGATGCGCACTAGCGGCTGGCCGGCCTCCACCAGATCGCCCTCGTGCACGTGGATGTCCGCCACCAGCCCGCCCTCGAGCGGCTGCACCACCTGGATCTGGCTCGACGGGATGACGCGGCCGTCGCCGGTGGTCACCTCCTCGAGGAGCGCGTAATGCGCCCAGGCGCCGGCGGCGGCGAGCAGCAGCAACAGCACCGCCAGCAGGGGCCAGACACCGGCCGTGCGGCGGCTTTCCAGCGCCGTGCGCACGTCGTTGGCGAAGGTCTCCTCGAGGCGGCTCATGGCGCGGCCCCCGTGCGCAGCCGCTCGATCACCTGGGCCTTGGGCCCGTCCATGACGAGGCGGCCCCGGTCGAACACCAGAATCCGGTCGACCACGTCGAGCGGTCCGTCCCGGTGGGTTGCGATCATCAGGCCGATGCCGGTCCGGGCGATCTCGCGCAGGCTGGCCACCAGCCGCTGCTCGGTGGAGACATCCATGCCGGCGGATGGTTCGTCGAGGAACAGGATCTTCGGGTTGCGGATCAGGCAGCGGGCGATGGAGACCGCCTGGCGCTGGCCGCCGGAGAGGCTGCGGCCGCCTTCCTCAATCGGCATGGCAAGCCCCAGCGGATGCAGCGATGCGAAGCTTGCGACCCCGGACAGCCGCACCGCGCGCTCGACCTCCGTGTCGGAGGCGAAGGGCTGGCCGATGACGATGTTGTCGCGCAAGCTGCCGGTGAACAGTTCCGCGTCCTGCAGGCACAGTCCGATCTCGCCGCGGAGGGCCGCGGTGGAATATTGCCGGGCGTCGACGCCATTGAGCAGATAGGCGCCCTCGGCCGGCTCATAGAGCCCGGCGACGAGCCGGCTCAGGGTGCTCTTGCCCGAGCCCACGGGGCCGATGATGCCGATGCACTCGCCGGGACGGACGGTGAGGCTGATGCCGCTGAGCGCCGGAGTCGCGGCGCGGGGATAGGTAAAGGAGACATTTTCGAAGCGCAGGGCGTCGGCGCCCGGCGAGGGTGCGATGTCGCTTGCCGGGGCGCGGCGTTCCCCGTCCGCGCGCATGATCTGCTCCAGCCCCCGGAGTGCCGCGCGGGCCTGGTGCAGCCGGGCCAGCGTCTGGGCGATGTTGGCGAGCGGGGCGAGGACGCGGCCGGCAAGAATGTTGGCGGCGATCAGCGCGCCGACCGTGATCGTGCCCTCGAGCACCAGGAAGACGCCCCAGACGACGATGACGATGGAGACCGATTGCTGAACGAGGCCGGTGAACGAGGTGGCGAGATTGGCCCAGCCGCGGGCGCGGGCCGTCGACCGGCTGGCGGCGGCGACCGCCCGATCCCAGGCACGGCGCAACCAGCTTTCGCCGCCCACCGCCTTGACGGTTTCCAGCGACGACAGGGTCTCGACCAGCAGCGACTGGCGTCGTGCCACGTCGCCCTGGCTGGTGTGCAGGGCGCGGGCAAGCGGGATCTGGATCAGGCCGGTGACGATGATGACCAGCGGCACGGCCCCGCCGGGCACGGCGACCAGCGGTCCGACCAGCAGCCACATCACCCACAGGAAGATGCCGATGAACATCAGGTCGGTCAGCGCGATCACCGAGGAGGAGGTGAGGGCGTCGCGCACGGTGTCGAAGTCGCGTACCTGGCTGGCGGTGGCGCCGGTGGTGTCCGGCCGTCCCGCCAGCTTCATGGTCATCAGCTGGTCGAAGATGCGTCCTGCCACCGCCATGTCCACGCGGCGGCCGGTGTCCTCGACGATGCGCATGCGCAGCAGCTTGAGCAGGAAATCGAAACCGAAGGCGATGGCGACGCCGGCGGTCAGCGCCCACAGGGTGGGGATCGCCAGATTGGGGATCACCCGGTCATAGACGTTCATGATGAACAGCGGGCTGGCCAGGCCGAGCAGGTTGCCGATCAGGGCGGCGACGACGACCTGCAGGTAATTGGGCCACAGCCGCCGCACCGCGGACCAGAACCAGTGGCCGGAGGCGGCCGGATCCTGCGTGGCGGTTGCCGTGTCGCCGGGGGTCAGGAAGGCAACCGGCAGCGCGGGTTCCTGCGTGGCGCCGGTCAGCGCGGCCAGCTCGATGGTGCGGACCGCCTCGCCTATGGCCGGCACGACGATCTCGGCGGTCCCATCCTGCGTGTCGATGCGGGTGAGCACGGCGGCGCGTCCGCCCGCGCAGGACAGGCCGTATACGATGACCGGCAGGGTCACCGGCGGGATCCGGGCCGCGGGCAGGGCGCGGAGCTGGACCTTTAGCCCGAGCTTTGCGGCGGCTTCCTCGAGAGCGGAGAGCGGCAGCCCGTGCGGATCGGCCGGCAGGCCGCGCAGGATGTCGCGGCCGCTCGCCGGGCGGCCATGGGCGCGGGCTATGTAGACCAGCGCCTCGAGCAGGCCGTTGGCGGTGCCGGGATCCGGGGCAATCGTCAGTTCGGCCGTATCCGGGTCGGCGAAACGATCATTCACCGGGCCCACGCCTCACCATTTGCGCAAGGGTTCGATCAGCGGCTTCGTGCCCACGAACCAGGGCTTCTCGCGCGGGCCGGGCGTCCCTTCGGCGGGCGGCGCGACATTGAAGCTGGAGAGCAGGTGGCCCGTGGCGGCAAGCAGCCGGTAGCGGGAGAAGACGGCGATCGTCTGGGAGCTGATCAGCTGGACCTTGACGTTGAAGCTGGAATTCTGGGCGTCGAGCAGATCGAGCAAGTCGCGCAGCCCGGCGTCGAACTCGCGGTCGTAGGTGGCGATCACCGCGTTGGCGGCGCGCGACTGGCGCGTGAGCGCGGACTGACGCAGGTCGTTGGTGCCGATGTCGGACCAGGCGCGGCGCACGGTCTCGTCGACACTGCGCCGCAACTGGTCCAGCCGCATCTTCGTCTCGGTCAGCTTCTCGTTCTGGCGCAACTGCCGGTGCCGGTCGATGCCGCCGTTGAAGATGTTCCACGACATGGTGAGGCGCACGGAGAAATCGTTGTTGCGTCCCGGGGTGCCGTCGAGATCCTCGCCCAGGGATGCGCGTCCCTCCACGCCGACGTTCGGCAGGAAGGCCGCTCCGGCCTTGTCGCGGTCCGCCTCGGCGGCGTCGACATCGGCGCCGCCGGCGTTGAGCGCCGGGTGGTCGGCGCGGGCGCTCAGGATCGCGGCCGCCTGGGTGGCGGGCATGCCGCGCGGCAGGCCGGGGCCGCGCAGGCCGCCGGGCGGTATGCCGATGACGTTCTCGAAGCGCGCTTCCGCGGTGCCGAGCGCCTTGAGGATGTCGGCGCGCACGGCCTGGGTTGCCGCCAGGCGCTCCTCGGCCTGACGCAGTTCGCCTTCGGTCGACGAGCCGCCCTCGACCCGGGTGCGCACGCGCGACAGAAGCCCGCCGTGCCGGCGGATGTTGTCGTCGGCAGCCGCCAGAATGCGGCGGTGGCGCAGCACGTCGAGAAAGGTTTCAACCGCTTCCAGAGCCACGAGTTCCGAGCGCTCGATGACCCGGGCGGCGGCGCTGTCGATGCGTGCAGCCTGGCGGTAGACCTCGTTGGCGCGCGCGAAACCGTCGAACAGCGTCTGCCGCGCGACCAGGCTGACCTCCCGGTTGAGGCGCCATTCCCGGTTGTTTGCGGTGCTGAGTGAATTGGGGTTGTCGACAAACTGCGGGCCGATGCCCGCCTCGAGGTCCAGGGTCGGCAGATACAGCCCGTAGGCTTCGCCGAGTTCGTGGTCCACCGCGCGGCGGTTGGCGGCGGCCTCCAGAATGCGCGGGTTGGTGGTCACCGCGCGTTCCACGGCGGCCTGCAGGGTCATTCCGGCGGCACGGGCGGGCAGGGGCGATACCACAAGGGCGGTCAGCGCAACAATGGCAGTCAGTGTCAGAAAGGCAGTCGGTCTCTGGTCGGGGATCAGGGTCAGCACGCGCGCCGGATGTGTCGCGGCGTTCGCGCGCCCTGCGCGAAAAGGTGCTGGCATGAACTCCATCATCTGTCCCCAGTCACAGCCTGACCATGCAATCGCTCAATAAAACAATTCAATTGTGCACCATATCCGAACCGCCGCCGTACAGGAACATCCGGACTCGGAAAAATCCGCGATATTCCGCATTAAACCGCGCCTGTGTGTGCATAATGTCATTGCAGGTGATCCCACGCGCCTTCTAGCCTTCGGTGTCAGGAACGCTGGCCGACGCGACATTCTCCGCCGCTATGAGGTAACGATAAATCGATTTGACTGCCTTGCGTGCGAGACATCTTGTTAAGAATTGGGTAACTTGTCAGGCGTTTTGAGCGGCAAGCAGATTACGCAGCGTCAGTCTGGCGTGGGCCGCAGCGGCTGACCTGGGCCGGGTGTTCGCCCGGAGCGTGTCTGGAGCATGCCGGGCGCATGGGCGGCCGCGGCCGGTCAGGCCGATATCGCAGAATCGTGGTGCGAGACAATGATTGGTGATGTGACACAGGGCGGGGGTGCGCCACTATCGCATTCGGAAAGCGCCCTTGGCTCCGGCGGTCAGGGCGGCACGCCCGGCCACGGTGCGGTCCATGTCGCCAGCGATCCTGTCTCGGCGGATGGTGCCCCGGACGGGCGGATCGTGGTGCCCGACGCGGCGGCGCTGTTCCGCGGTGAGTTCTCGCATTCCGGGCCGGATCTGCTGATCGCGCATGGCGATGGACCGCCGCTGCTGATCCCCGACTATTTCAGCTCCCATCCTCCCGCAGACCTGTTCTCGCCCGACGGCGCGATGCTGAGCGGCGACGTGGTCGCTGCGCTGGCCGGTCCGCGCGCGCCCGCGCAATACGCGCAGCTCGATCAGACCGGACAGGCGCTCGGCGAGCAGATCGGCGCAGTGGAGACGGTGAACGGCACCGCCACGGTGCAGCACGTCAACGGCGTGGTGGACACGCTTTCGCCGGGCACGCCGGTGTATCAGGGCGACGTGGTCCTCACGGGCGCCAATTCCGCCCTGTCGCTGACCTTCATCGACGACACGGTGTTTTCGCTGTCGGCCGATGCACGCATGGTGCTCGACGAACTGGTCTACTCGGCCGGCGGCGCCGACAATTCCATGGTGATGAACCTGGTCCAGGGCACCTTCGTGTTCGTGACCGGGCAGGTGGCGCCGACGGGCGACATGCGGGTCGAGACCCCGGTCGCCACCATGGGCATCCGCGGCACCACGCCCGTGGTGCAGATCGCGGCCGTCGACGGCTCGACACGGTTCTCCCTGTCGCCGGACCCCGATGGCAGCGTCGGTTCCTACCAGCTGTTTGACCGCGCCACCGGCGCGCTTCTGGGCAGCGTGTCGACGACCGATCTGGTGCTGCGCATCCTGTCCATCGGCTCCACGCCGCTGCAGGAAACCAAGTCCCAGGCGGAACTGGACCAGGAGCGGGTCGAGGTCGAACGCGCCTTCGAGGCCTACCGGCAGGCGCGCCAGGGCGGGCAGAACGACCAGAACCAGAACAACAACGGACCCGACAACGGTCCGGACAGCGGCCCCCAGGACGGGCAGGGCAACGCCCCGCCGCCGGGACCCAATGACGGCACGCCGCCGCCGCTCGGCGACCAGGGGTCGCTGCTCGATCCGCTGGGGCCGCCGTCCGATGGCCTGGGGCTGCTTGACGGCGGCGATGGCGGGACGGGACAGCAGGGCGGGCCGTTGACCGGCCCCGGGCCGACGCCGACGCTGGACACCACGGTGGTGATCAATCTGCCGACGTTCACCATCACGACGAACGAAGACCAGCAGATTACCGTGACCGGGCTGTCGATCAATGATCCGAACAACGGCCCGCTCTCGGTGACGATCACCGCCATGTCGACGGTGACGCTGGCGCAGATCGCCGGCCTGACGTTCTATGCAGGCGATGGCGTCGGCGATCAGACGATGACGTTCTTCGGCTCGGAAGCGGCGGTCAATGCGGCGTTGAACGGGCTGATCTACACGCCGACGCCCGACGCGGAGAGCGGCGGACTGACGATCACCGTGTCCAACGGCTCGAATTCAGCCACGACAACGCTGCCGATCTCCATCACGCCGCAGCCCGACGCGCCGGAAGCGCTCGACATTGCGCTGACGGTGAACGAGAGCGGCTTTGTGACCGCCCCGTTCCTTGGCGCCGATCCGGATATCGGCGACAGCCTGTCGCTGAATTCCCTGACGACCCCCGCTGCCGGCATGCTGGTCGACAATGGCGACGGCACCTTCACCTTCAACACCAACGGCGCATTCGACTACCTGAACAACGGCGAAACCGCCCAGGTGATGTTCGACTACTCGGTGATCGACAGCACCGCGCTCGTCTCGAATGTGGCCACGGTCACCATCACCATCACCGGCGAGGGCAACAATGTGCCGGCGTTCGATATGGTGGACATCAAGGAAGGCTTCGAGAGCGGGTTCGACGCCTGGGATACGGTGATCAGCGGAACCAT
This sequence comes from Breoghania sp., assembly GCA_041596535.1. Taxonomy (GTDB): domain Bacteria; phylum Pseudomonadota; class Alphaproteobacteria; order Rhizobiales; family Stappiaceae; genus Breoghania. The sequence continues at coordinate 8,655 of JBFHII010000069.1, forward strand.
CGTGACGGGCGATGCAACCGAAGGCACGCAGTTCGCCCGGCTGACGACGGCGTCGGAAGGTAACGTGACGGACACGGAGATCGAGGATGTGTTCGGCCTGGAGCACGGAACCCTCGATGGCGTTGTCGACAACAATGCCATGTCGGGCGCGGCCATGGTCACGACGATCACGGTGCAGGCCGGCGACACGGTGTCGTTTGACTGGCGGTTCTCGACCAGCGATTACATCACCGAAGGGACGGATTTCGACGATTTCGGCGTGGCCATCTTCGGCGATCTCGTCGCGCAACTGGGTGGCGTTACGTTTCTGGGTAATGAGAACGGCGATTTCAGCACGACCGGGTGGCAGACGTTCTCGTTCATCGCCACGCAAAGCGGAACCTTCAATGTCGGATTCGCGGCGCTGGACGTCGTTGACGGGGCTGTCGAAAGCACCCTGGACATCGACAACATCCGAAGCGGCAGCCTGTCGGCGGTGATCACCGAGCTCGAGGACGACACGCCGGCCGCGGAGGAATTCACCCATACCGTCAACGGGGTGATCGGCTTTTCCGATCCCGATGCCGGTGACACGCACACGGTGTCCGTCGCAGCGGTGCCCGCAACCGGTTATCTCGGCACCTTCAGCGCGATCGTCAACACGGAGGGACCCGGCGATCCGGCGGTGGTGTGGACGTTTTCGGTTTCCGATAGCGCGCTCGATTTCCTGTACGACGGGGAAACGCTCTCCCAGAGCTATACGCTGACCCTGGACGACGGCAACGGTGGCACGACGTCCGAGGTGGTGACCATCACGCTCAACGGATCAGGGGCCGGAGGGGGTGGTGCGCTGGTGACGCATGACGCTGCGCCGGGCTCACTGCCGCTTGATGGGACAACCGA
>JBFHII010000070.1:0-9532 GCA_041596535.1 Breoghania sp.
ATGTGAATATTGGAATTCACCGATCCAGTGTAAGGGGTTCCGGTGAACCAGGGATTGCCCGCGACGACATTGACCGACGTATCGGCCACATCGATGAACGAGTAGGCAAGGTCTATGTTGAGGTTCGGGAAGATGTCCTTGACCGTCGCGCCGACCGAATACCACATGCGGTTATTATCGGGCAGGCGCGGCGTGCGCACGCGGTCACTGATCGGGCTCTTTTCGTAGGCAACGCCCGCGCGCAACGTCACATTGTCGTAGACGTCGTATTCGCCGCCGAGCGAGAACAGCCAGCCATCGTCATACTCGAAGGGCAACGCGATCTGCGCGACGCCGCCCGGGCCGAGCGCCGGCGCGCCGCCCGGCTGTTCAATCAATGTCGTACCGATGCGGCTCCAGTTGCTCCATTCGACACCGGCCAGCACGCGGAATCGGTCGTTGACGTCCTGCCGCAGACCGAATGTCACGGTGTCGGGCAGCCGAATTTCGGCTTCGATCGGACCATTCGTGCCGCCGCCCAGATTATTGTAGACTTTGCCGCTCACGTTCTGATTGATCGCCGAGCGGTAGCCAAGACCGATTGTCGTCGTCTTGGTCGGCTTGACCGTCACGCCGGCCGTGGCGCCAAAGCCCCAGCCATTGCCTTTGAGAACAAGGTTGGGCGGCACCGCACCCAGGAATTGTTCGTAATTGACACCCAGGTACTGTGCCTGCAGCCCGACGGCAACACTCAGCCATTCGTTGACTTTGTAAGCGATGTTCGGATTCAGGTTGATGCTCTGAACGGCGGAATCCTGGGCGTGGGCGGAACCCGCACCGCCTGCCCAAATCTTGGGGAAGCTGACACCCAGGCCGAACGGCGCGTTGATGCCCAAGCCGCCCCAGAGATTCTCGTTGAACTGATAAGAGTAGTAGCTGGAAGGCACGCCCGCCATTTCGCCGCTGTTGTTCACGACAGTGGCGCCACCCGACTTGTGCTCCGCAAAAGGAATGATGAGGCTCGCCCCCATTTCCGTGTTGAGCCCATCGAGTTGCGTGATGGTCGCCGGGTTCCAGAACATCGATGACAGGGCACCGCCTGCGGCAACACCGGCGAACGACGAGCCCTGGCCATAGGCACTTTGCTCGCGAATGGCGAAGGCGCCGGCGAAGGCACCATCGGTGCCGGCAATCGCCAAGGCCACAGACGCCAACAGAATTGATCTTGTTCCCAGCATTGTCGCTCCCACCCAGACTGTTCCCTTGTCCGGTTGCGACCGCGCCCCAAGAATACAAAACATGTAAATCTTTTGAAGCAGCACAACCGCCAAACATTATTCGCATTGATTAGATGGATATCGTACTGAGCAAGTTTGCGATCTAGCAACATCGTTCTCGGGGTTGATGCGCGTTGCTCACGGACCGGGATACGGCCGCAAAATAGCCACGATCCAGACCCCCACGCGAGCACCGAGATTAAGACAAGAATTAAAGAGCTGATTTATAATGCATTTTTACAAGGCGCGCCGTCCCGGCTGGAGCGCCGCCGCCAGGACTCGCTGCGACATTGTATCCGCTGCAACTTCGACAATTCCGGCAAGAGATGCAAAAATGGCACAACTTCGCGACACCAGACTCGACCAGCTTCCGTAAAGGAATATACTTCCCCTGGGGAAGCTGAGGGTGAGCACTTCTAAGCAGTTTTTGCATCTCCGAGCTTGCATCCAACCCGTCCGCCGCTCATCATCCGCGCAATTCAGAAGCACAATCATAGAGTTCCCGGGAGGTATCATGAAGTTTGTCCGTTTCGGCCCGCGCGGCGCCGAGAAGCCTGGTCTCATTGACGCGAACGGCACGATTCGCGATTTGTCGGCGCATGTGGCCGACTTTGACCGCACGACCATAGCACCAGCCACGCTGGCCGCGCTCGCGGCGCACGACGTGGCGAAACTTCCGGCCGTCGATGCGGGCGTCCGCCTCGGGGCGCCGATTGCCTCCATTGGCCATTTCATCGCGGTGGGACTGAATTACGCCGACCACGCGGCCGAAGCCGGCATGCCGATCCCGGCCGAGCCGCTGCTGTTCTCCAAGGCACCCAGTTCGCTGTCAGGCCCCAATGACGATGTGATCCTGCCCGCCAACGCCACGAAGGGCGACTGGGAGGTCGAACTGGCGATCGTCATCGGCGAGCCCGCCTACAATATTTCGGAAGCCGACGCGCTGTCATGCGTCGCCGGCTACACGATCTGCAACGATGTTTCCGAGCGCACGTGGCAGCTCGAGGGCACCGGCCAATGGCTTAAGGGCAAGAGCGCCCCGACCTTCGGCCCGCTCGGGCCCTGGCTGGTGACACCGGACGAACTCGGCGATCCGCAGGCGCTCGACATGTTCCTGGATGTGAGCGGTGAACGCATGCAGACCGGAAACACGGCGACAATGGTGTTCACCTGTGCCCAGTGCATCGCCTACACCTCGACGCTGATGGCGCTGGAGCCGGGCGACGTGATCATCACCGGCACGCCCCCGGGCGTCGGGCTCGGAAAGAAGCCGCCGCGCTTCCTGAAGGTCGGCGACGAGATGCACCTGGGCATCCAGGGCCTCGGCGAACAGCGCCAGAAGGTTGTCGCGGGCTGATCCGCCTGCGATCGAACACGAAAATGCCGGCGGCTCGCAATGGGCCGCCGGCTTTTTCGTGTCTAGACGTCTTGCGGGTCGACCTAGCCCCGCGCAGACAGGAACGCCTGCTGGCTGATCTTGCTCCATGGCGAAATCCGGTCGCGCGCGGCCTTGAAGCTTTCATAGACATCGCGACTGGCAGGATCCTGCTCGGCGAATGTCGCCAGAACCTCATCGGCCGCCGTCCGCGCCGCATCCAGCACGACATCGGGATAGCTTTTGACGGTGACACCATACGTCCCCGTCAGTTCCGTGAGCTGGCCGGCGTTCATCCATTCGCTTTCGCTGACGGCCAAAGCATTCTCCGCGCGGAAAACGTGCTCGACGATGGCCTTCAGGTCGTCGGGCAGACCGGCGAAGGCATTGCCGTTGACCAGCGCCTCACCGGTCCCGTTGGGCTCATGGAAGCCCGGTCCGTAATAGAGTTTCGTCGCCTTGTGGAACCCCATGGCAAGATCGCTCCAGGGACCCAGGAACTCGGCGGCGTCGATGACACCGGTCTGAAGCGCCGTGAGGATCTCCGACGGCGGCAGCGAGACCGGCGTGGCGCCCAGTTTGCGCATGACCTCGCCGCCGAGGCCGGGCATCCGGATCTTCAGGCCTTCGATGTCATCGAGCGAATTGATTTCCTTATTGAACCAGCCGCCCATCTGGAACCCGGTGTTGCCGCCCATGAAGGGTTTGACGCCAAAGGGCGCATAAAGCGCGTCCCAGACCTCCTGGCCGCCGCCCTGCTCGATCCACATCATGTGCTCGAGCGGCGTGAGGCCGAAGGGCACGGCGGTAAAGAACGCAGCCGCCGGCATCTTGCCCTGCCAGAAGAACGAGGCCGAATGCCCCAGTTGCGCCGTGCCGCTGGACACCGCGTCAAAGACTTCCAGCGCCGGAACCAGTTCGCCCGCCGCATAAAGCCGGACCCGCATGCGGCCGCCGCTCAGCAGGCCGATATTATCCGCGATGCGTTGCGCGGTAACGCCCGGACCCGGCAGGTTTTTCGGCCACGAGGTCACCATCTTCCACTCGATCACCGGCTGCGCGTCGCCCGACTGGGCGATGGCGGGCGCGGACAGGCCCGCGGCGACGGCACCCGTGGCACCGGCCAGCAGGACGTTCCGCCGCGAGGGCGCCGAGCGTTCCGACAGACACTTGTCCCTGATTTTCGTCATTCCGCGGCCTCCTTCCACAACACGTGAAAATGGTGCACCGGCCCATGCCCCGAACCGATGGCGAGTTGGTCGGCGGCCATGATTGCTGCCGTCACATAGTCCTTGGCGGCAGACACGGCGGCGGCGAGATCCAGCCCGCGCGCCAGACCCGCGGCAATCGCCGAGGACAATGTGCAGCCGGTGCCATGGGTGTTGCTGGTCTCGTGGCGCGGCGCGGAGAACCACTGCACACCTTCGGAACTCAACAGGATATCGGCACTCTCCGCCTCCTCGCCATGCCCTCCCTTGACCAACACGGCGCGCGGCCCGAGTGCCAGCAGGGCTTCCGCCTGCGCCTGCATCTGCGCGCGGCCGGCGGCAACCGGCGCGTCAAGAATGCGTGCCGCTTCCTGAAGGTTCGGGGTGATCAGCGCAGCGCGCGGAAACAGTTCGGCAACCAGAACCGCCACCGCCTCGTCGGCAAGAAGCGGATCGCCCGACGCCGCCACCATGACAGGATCGAGCACCGCGTCGGTGCGCTCGAATGCGTCCAGTCCGGCCGCCACCGCCTCGATGACCGCCGGCCGCGACAGCATGCCGATCTTCACCGCATCCACCGCAAGGTCGGAAAACACGGCATCGATCTGTGCGCGGACAAAATCGGGCGACACATCATGGATGGCGGTGACGCCCAGCGTGTTCTGCGCGGTCAAGGCGGCGATGACGCTGGCGCCATAGACGCCGAGCGCGGAAAAGGTCTTCAGGTCGGCCTGAATGCCTGCGCCACCGCCGGAATCCGACCCCGCGATTGTTACGGCGATTGCCGTCATTGTGCTGTCACTCCCAAATCGGTGTTGCGCGGATCTGCGTCCGCCTCATCAACGGTCATGCGTACTGATCTGCGCAGGGTGTCGCCATCGAGCGCGTAGAGCGCATCCAGCAGAGAAACGGCGAAACTTCCCGGTCCGCGCGCCTCGCGCGCCGCGATTTCTCCTGCGACACCGACCACGGCGAAGGCACAGAGGGCGGACCGCAGGGGATCATGTTCGACGGCCAGGAATGCCGCGGCCACCGCCGTCGCGGCACAGCCCATCGCCGTTACGCGGGCCATGAGCGGGTGACCGTTGGCAAGCGAGACGGAGCATCCGCCGTTGCTGATCCGGTCGACTTCGCCGGTCAGCGCCACACAGGTCAGCTTGCGCACGGCGAACCGTTCCGGCGTCTCGCCGGTCTCCGCCAGGCATGAGAATTCATCGGCGTTGGCACGAACGATCATCGGCTCGCGATCGACAAGCGTGCGCGCCAGCGCCAGGCGCTCCGGCGACCGGTTGACCAGCACCGGATCCAGAACCCATGGCGTTCGCGCCTCGAGCGCCGCGTCAAGCGCCAGATCGATCGCGTCGCGCCGCTGGCGATCGAGCGTTCCGAGATTGACCAGAAGCGCGTCGGCACTGGAGACGAAGGCAGGCACCTCCGTCGGCGCAATGGTCATCGACGGCGTGACACCCAGCGCCAGCAGCATGTTGGCGGTAAAAGCCTGCGCAACCGCGTTGGTGATGCAGTGGACCCGCACATTGCCGCCGCGCAGGCGTTCCAGCGCCTCCGCCATATGATCGATATCGACGACCGAGCTCATGATCCCCCGCACTCCTTGCAAGCAGCGCCATCTGGACGGCACTGAAACGGACAGTTTCCAGTCCACAACGACGTCCGGAGCCTGGGCTCCGTACGGCGCGCACCGTCCGGAATTTGGGAAAAATCGTCTGCGCCTGAAGGCGCGGGCAAAGCCACCATCATTCCCATTCCCTCCGCCGGCATGATCCGGTTCAGGTTCAAGGGGTTGGCAAGACGCCTCTCAGCCGGTTCCGGCACCCCCATGAGACGGCTCAACAGCTACCGCGCCCGCAGGCCCAATGCAACCCCCGCTCGGGCCCCCTTCCGAAGGCCCCTTCCTCAGGCCCCTCCTCCGGCGCCCTCCTCTGAGGCCGTCCACCACGACCGACCACCGGCCCCTTGTTCTCGGCCTCACAATCCGGTTCACTGCGGCAAACATGGCCGCGGGCGGAGACGACCCACGGACTGCAAAACCGGAGAGACCCATGAAGCCGTTTTTCGTCCTGATCAAATGCCAGCTCGGCAAGGCCTATGAGGTGGCGGGCGAAATCGCGGATGCGGAAATCGCCTCCGAGATCTATTCGACCGCGGGCGACTACGACCTGCTGGCAAAGTTCTACGTCGAGGATGATGCGGACATCGGCCATTTCGTGAACGAGAAGGTGCACTGTATCGACAACATCCAGGACACCAAGACGATCATCACGTTCAAGGCGTTCTGACCGGCCTGGCCGGTCGGGCAAGGCGCTCTGACCGGCCTGGCCGGTCGGGCAAGGCGTTCTGACCGGCCTGGCCGGTCGGGCAAGGCGTTCTAACCGGCCTGGCCGGTCGGGCAAGCCGTTCCGGCCGGCCGGAACGGACATCTGGAAACCGGGAGGCTGTCATGATCCGCATTGCTGTTCTTGTTCTTGCGGCGGGTCTCGCCTGCCTGACGCCCGCGAGCGCCCAGATGGGCGATGAACAGGTCAAGCAGATCCTGACCATGACCAAGGCCAACTGGGTGGCGTTTCGCGACTGGCAGGGCCGGCAGCTGATCTATTTCACCCATCTGGAGGCCTGGAAATGCGGCATCGAGGCGGTCCGCTACGGGCTCAACGATGACCCCGTGCAGACCGAGTGGACGCTTGAGGCCTGCAATCCAAAGGCCCCCAACCAGGTGACCAAGGAGATGCCCTATCTCTCCCTGCCCGCCAATGCGGCGCGGAGCATCTCGGTGCAACTGACCTTCAAGGACGGCACCACGAGCGCGGTGGAAACCTTCACCTACGACCCTGATCTGGCGCAATAGGCGCGGCCTCGAGCTGATAGGAAGTATTATCATTGGCATTTTATATGCCATGCTCGTGAGGCAACGCAGACGTCAACACGGAGCGAGCGATGAATGAAAACAACTCTGAACAAACCAGCCCGCGCCCGATCGCGCATTGGCGGATCATTCTCGCCGCTATTCTCGATTTTCTGACAGCATTCTTTGTCATCGGCTACGGCGTCGCACTGGTATCCGGCGACACGACGGATGAAGGCTTCCAGCTGAACGGAATGCCGGCGCTGGTCCTGCTCGCTCTGATCGTCGCCTATTTCTGGATCGGCAGAAAATATCTCGGCGGCACGCTCTGGCAACGTCTTCTCAAGGCACGCTGATCGTCGGTCGCGCGCCGAGAACACGCTTACGCCTTAGACGGGGTCTGGGCGCGCTTGGCGCGCGTCCGGTCGATGCCCAGGCGATGCTCGCGGGCGATGACGAAGAGGCCAGCGGCAATGACCAGCGTTGCGCCGCCGACGACCCACGGACCCGGCACTTCGGAAAACACCAGCCAGCCGATGGCGGTGGCCCAGATCATCGTGGTGTAGTCGAAGGGCGCGATCGTCGAGGCGTCGGCAAAGCGGTAGCTCTGCGTCATGACGATCTGGCCGATTCCGCCCACCAGGCCGATCGCAACCAGAAGGGCCCATTGCGTCGCGTCGGGCATGACCCAGCTCCACGTCGGCCAAATCCAGCCGAGCGGAAAGGTCAGCAGCGCCAGCACCGAAGCCCAGACGGAGAACCAGAGCACAATGGTTGCCGAGCGTTCGGTGAGGATCAGCTTGCGCACGATGATCGCGGCCAGCGCCATGAAGACGGTCCCGATGAAGGCCAGGCCCGCTCCAAAGGCAGTGTCGCCGTGCATGTCGGCCGTTCCCAGGTGCGGATAAAGAATGATCAGCACGCCGAAGAAGCCGACGCCGACAGCGCTCCACCGATAGATGCCGACGACCTCGCCCAGCACGAACACCGCCAGCACCACGGTCATCAGCGGGGCGGCATAGGTGATCGCGGTGGCATCCGGCAGCGGGATATAGGCAAGGGCGGCGAAATTCAGCGACATCGCCGTGACGCCGATGAACGACCGGGAAAAATGCCCGAACGGGCGCCGCGTCTTGGCCGCCGACACCAGCTGCCCCTGGAACGCCATCATCACCAGCACCGGAATGATGCCGGCAAAGTTGCGCGCGAAGACGATTTCGCCGACCGGGACGTCGTCGCTCAACTGCTTCACCATGGCGGCCATGATGACGAAGGTGATCGTGGAAAGAATTTTCAGGGCAATGCCGACGAGGGGCCGCGGCTCGGTGTGGCCTGTCGCGGACGCATTAAGAGAAGCAGACATGAAATTTCCTTATCGGAGACAATCCCGGTGTCCGCCCCCGAACGGGGTGTTCCGAGAGCGGATCGCCATTGCTTCGAAGAATGCGAGACGCCGCACGGGCCTGCCGTGCGGCGTCAAACTCGTCAGCATTGAGGGCCCACAATCAGCCCCTGGCGGCCTGGATCGCTTCCCACACGAGCGCCGGCGTCGCCGGCATGTCGATATGGGTGACGCCGGCTCCGCGCCGCAGCGCATCGCCGACCGCATTCATCACCGCGCCGCAGCCACCGATGGTGCCGGCCTCGCCGGCCCCCTTGATGCCCATGGCATTGGTGGTTGAGGGAATGTTGCGGGTCTCGAAGTGGAAATTTGGCAGATCCAGCGCCCGCGGCATCGTGTAGTCGAGGAAGGAAGCGGTGAGCAGTTGCCCGTCCGCGTCATAGACCGTGCGCTCCAGAAGCGCCTGTCCGATGGCCTGCCCCACGCCGCCGTGCACCTGCCCCTCGAGCAGCAGCGGGTTCACGGTGACGCCAAAATCGTCGACGATCGTGTAGGCGACAACCTCGGTTGTGCCGAGTTCCGGATCGATCTCCACTTCGCAGATATGGGTGCCGTTCGGATAGGTGTTCTCGTCCTGCTTGACCCTGCCGCGCGCGGTCAGCATGTCCGGATCGGGAGCGGACGACGCGATCTCGGCGAGCGTGACGGCCTGATCGGTGCCGACGACGCGGACCGATCCGCCGACCAGTTCCAGATCCGTGGTGCCAGCTTCCAGCTTCTCGGCAGCCAGCGTCTTGATCTGCTCCACCAGCGTCGTGCTGGCTTCGTTGACCGAGGGAAGGCCGATGGGGATCGAGCGCGAACCGCCCGTGCCGCCACCGGTGCGCACCCGGTCCGTATCGCCCTGGATCACCTCGATCTGGTCGAGACCGATGCCGAAATACTCGGCCACCAGTTGGCCGTAAGCGGTGGCGTGCCCCTGGCCGTTGGACTGGGTGCCGATCATCAGGCTTACGGTGCCATCGCCATTAAGCAACAGGTTCGCCTCCTCGGATCCCGCAAACGCACAGGCCTCGATGTAGGTCGACATGCCGATGCCGCGGTATTTCCCGCGCGCCGCCGCCTCCTCGACCCGCGCCTCGAACCCGGCCCAGTCTGCAACCTTCATGGCCTGGGTCATGTGGCCGGCGAAGTCGCCGGTGTCATACATGCGCCCGGTCTGGGTGGTGTAGGGCAGCGCCTCAGACGGAATGAAATTGCGCGCGCGCAATTCGTCGGTCGAAATTCCCAGGTCAAGCGCGGCCTTGTCCATCAACCGGTCGATCAGATAGGCCGCCTCGGGCCGTCCGGCGCCGCGGTAGGCATCCACCGGCACCGTATTGGTAAACACCCCGCGGATGCGCGCATGCACCGCCGGGATATCGTAGAGCCCGCTGGTCATCGAGGTCCCGACAAACGGAATATAGGGACCGAACTGGTGCAGGTAGGCAC
>JBFHII010000071.1:0-9512 GCA_041596535.1 Breoghania sp.
CCGATGTCGTGCACATCGCCCTTCACCGTGGCCATCAGCACCTTGCCCGCATTGGCACGGCCCTCGCCGCCATTGAGGCGCTTTTCCTCCTCCATGAAGGGCATCAGGTGGGCCACGGCCTGCTTCATGACGCGGGCAGACTTCACCACCTGCGGCAGGAACATCTTGCCGGCGCCGAACAGATCACCCACCACGTTCATGCCGGCCATCAGCGGGCCCTCGATGACGTGCAGCGGCCGCTCGGCGGCCAGTCGGGCCTCTTCGGTGTCCTCGATGATGAAATCGGTGATGCCGTTGACCAACGCGTGCTCCAGCCGCTTGATCACCGGCTGCTCGCGCCAGGACATGTCGACGACGCGCGCCTTGCCGCCCTCGCCGCGCCAGCGTTCCGCAACCTCGAGCAAACGGTCGGTGGCGTCCGACCGGCGGTTGAGCACCACGTCCTCGCAATGCTCGCGCAGTTCCGGATCAAGCTCGTCATAGACCGCAAGCTGCCCCGCGTTGACGATGCCCATGTCCATGCCCGCGGCAATGGCGTGATACAGGAAGATCGAGTGCATCGCCTCGCGCACCGGCTCGTTGCCCCGGAAGGAGAACGACAGATTCGACAGACCGCCGGAAATATGCGCATGCGGCAAGTTCTGGCGAATCCAGCGCGTGGCCTCGATGAAGTCGACCCCGTAGTTGTTGTGCTCCTCGATGCCGGTGGCGACCGCGAAGATGTTCGGATCGAAGATGATGTCTTCCGGCGGAAAGCCGACCTTTTCGACCAGGATGTCGTAGCTGCGCTTGCAGATCTCCTGCTTGCGCGCCTGGGTATCGGCCTGCCCGGTCTCGTCGAAAGCCATGACCACGACGGCCGCGCCATAGGCGCGCGCCAGCCTGGCCTGATGGATGAAGGCTTCCTCGCCTTCCTTCATCGAGATCGAGTTGACGATTCCCTTGCCCTGGATGCACTTCAGCCCGGCCTCGATCACCGTCCATTTCGACGAGTCGATCATGATCGGCACCCGGGCGATATCGGGCTCGGCGGCGATCAGATTCAGGAACGTGACCATCGCCTGTTCAGAATCGAGCAGGCCTTCGTCCATGTTGACGTCGATGACCTGGGCGCCGTTTTCGACCTGGCTGCGCGCCACATCAAGGGCGGCCGCATAGTCACCTTCCTTGATCAGCTTGCGGAAGCGCGCGGAGCCGGTGACATTGGTGCGCTCGCCGACGTTGACGAAGTTGGTTTCCGGCGTCAGCGTGAAAGGTTCCAGGCCCGACAGCCGCATGTGACGCGGCACCTCGGGTACCGTGCGCGGCGCCTTGCCCGCGACCGCTTCGGCGATGGCGCGGATGTGGTCCGGCGTGGTGCCGCAACAGCCGCCCACCACGTTGACGAGGCCGGCCTGCGCGAACTCGCCCAGCATTTCGGCCATCGCTTCGGGGCTTTCGTCGTATTCGCCGAACTCATTCGGCAGCCCGGCATTGGGATAGGCGCAGATCAGCGTGTCGGCGTGGCGCGACAGTTCCGCGATATGGGCGCGCATCTCGCGCGCGCCGAGCGCGCAATTGAGCCCCACCGTCAGCGGAGACGCATGCCGGATCGAGTTCCAGAAGGCTTCCGGTGTCTGGCCGGACAGGGTGCGTCCGGACAGATCGGTGATCGTTCCCGACACCATCACCGGCAGCCGCACGCCCTTCTCGGCAAACACCTCCTCGATGGCGAACAGCGCCGCCTTGGCGTTGAGCGTGTCAAACACCGTCTCGACGAGGATGATGTCCGCGCCGCCGTCGATCAGCCCGCGCGCGGCTTCCCCATATGCAGCGCGCAAGTCGTCGAAATTCGCCGCGCGGTAACCGGGGTCGTTCACGTCGGGGGAGATCGACGCCGTGCGGTTGGTCGGGCCGATGGCGCCGGCCGTGAAGCGCGGACGCGAGGGATCGCGTTCGGCGACCCGCCGGCAGGCGTCCTTGGCAAGACGCGCGCCTTCCACGTTGAGCTCGTAGGCCAGATCCTGCATCGCGTAGTCGGCCTGCGCGATGGTGGTCGAGGAGAACGTGTTGGTCGCGACGATGTCGGCGCCCGCCTCCAGATACGCAATATGGATATCGCGGATCGCGTCCGGCTGCGTCAGGTTCAGAAGGTCATTGTTTCCCTTGAGATCCTGCGACCAGTTGGCGAAGCGCGGGCCGCGAAAGCCCGCCTCGTCCAGCCCCAGGTTCTGGATCATCGTCCCCATGGCGCCATCGAGCACCAGAATGCGCTCGCGCGCGATCGCGCGCAGCCGGTCGTGCGGACTCTTCACTGTGACATCCGATGTCATTACGCAGCCCTCTGCTCACCATTGCGCGGACGCAAACCCAACAAGTGGCAGATCGCGAAGACCAGATCCGCCTTGTTCATCGTGTAGAAATGGAAATCCGAAATGCCGCGCCCGACGAGGTCCATCACCTGCTCGGCGGCAACCGCGGCGGCGACGAGCTTGCGGGTCTCCTCGTCATCGTCGAGACCATCGAAGTTCTCGGCCAGCTTCGCCGGGATGCTGGTTCCGCATTTTTTCGAAAACGATGCCACCTGCTTGAAATTGTGGATCGGCGTGATGCCGGGCACGATCGGGATATCGATCCCGGCCGCGCGCACGCGCTCCAGAAACGCCTCGAACAGGTCATTGTCGAAAAAGAACTGCGTGATCGCCCGGTTGGCGCCGGCATCCACCTTGCGCTTGAGGTTGTCCATCTCGACGTCCCAGTCCGCGCTTTCCGGATGGCGCTCGGGATAGGCAGCGACGGAGATGTCGAAATCGCCGATGCCCCGGATTCCCGCAACCAGGCCAGCGGCGTTCACATAGCCTTCCGGGTGCGGCTTGTATGCCGCGCCCACGCCGTCCACCGGGTCGCCGCGCAGCGCCACGATGTGGCGCACGCCGATGTCCCAGTAGTCCTGGATCACCGCGTCGACCTCCGTGCGGCTCGCCGCCACGCACGTCAGATGCGCCGCCGGCTTGAGCTCGGTATCGCGCAGGATGCGGGCGACCGTGTTGTGGGTGCGCTCCCGGGTCGAGCCGCCGGCGCCGTAGGTGACGGACACGAAGGACGGCGCCACCGGCGCCAGCCGCTCGATCGACCGCCACAGCGTCTGTTCCATCGCCTCGGTCTTGGGCGGGAAGAATTCGAACGAAACCTCGATCGCGGCATCGCGCGCCGATGGCGCGTGCGTTTCTGAAGGGGGCATGTCAGGCGACCTCGCGTCTTGAGGCGGCATGCCGCGCACCGCCGCTGCCGGGCGTATTGCGTGCAAGCCACAAAGTTACTGTCAATTGATCCGTACGGCCGGCCTCCGGCGCCAGATCGCGGATGGACACGAGGTCCAGTCCGGCCGCGGTCATCCACCCGGCCATTTGTTCATGCGAGAAGCCGAGCCGCCGATGGGCATGCTCGACGCGCAGGAATTCCAGATCGTGCGGCGCAAAGTCCACCACCAGCAGCCGTCCGCCGGGACGCAAGGCGCGCGCCGCCTCGCCGATGGCACCCGCCGGGTCGTCGAGGTAATGCAGCACCTGGTGTACCGTCACCACGTCGAAGGCCTCCGACTGTGCCGGTAGCGCGTAGATGTCGCCGTGACGCACCTGCGCGCCGGTCACTCCGCTGCGTTCGAGATTGGCCCGCGCCACCCGCAGCATGTCGTGGCTGACGTCCAGGCCAAGGCCGAATTCATAGCGGTCGGCAAACAGGTCCAGCAGCCGGCCCGTGCCCGTGCCCAGATCTAGAAACCGCTGGAACGGATCCGGACCGACGATCTCGCGCATCGCGGTTTCCACCGCGTCCTCGGCAACATGCAGGGCGCGCATCGAGTCCCACAACTCCGCGTGGGCGCCGAAATAGGCCGCTGCGGCTTCCGCATGCGCGCGCTTGATGGCGGCAAGCCGGACACGGTCCCGCGCGATCACCGGATCGTCGGCCTCGATCTTCGACAGAACGGAGGAGACCAGCGCACCGCGCGCGCCTTCCGCGAGCCGGTAGTAGACCCAGGAGCCTTCCGGAAACCGCTGCACGAGCCCGGCTTCGGTCAGAAGCTTCATGTGGCGCGAGACCCGCGGCTGGCTCTGGCCCAGGATGGCGGTGGCGTCCTTGACGGTCAGCTCGCCCTCTTCCAGCAGCGCCAGCAGCCGCACACGCGTCACCTCGCCCGCGGCGCGCAGGCCCGCCAGCAGATCATCGAGCGACAGGCGCGGCGACGCATCCGCGCCGCGCCCCTTCCCGGCCTCGCGCACGGATGCGGCCGGATCCGCGCCAGCGGATTCCGTGTCGCCATCAGCGCTCACGGGCTTGGAGTCAGCATGCTCCAGGGCCAGGGTCGGGTCCATTGCCATCACGTCCAGTGCAATAGTCGGATATAAAGATATCTTTATACCTAAATCGAGAGCGGATGCAAGGAGCGCTTGCGGCGACGCGACGCGGCGGATGAGTCAGGGGTGTTGAAACAGGGAAAGGCCTCCGGTGCACGCCGGTCGATGGCCGCACGGTCGCCGGTCTGCCCGCAGCCGCGGAGGCGCGAAGCAAGGCGATGTCTGAAGGCGTGTCTGGAGCCCTGCCCGGGAGCTTTTTTTTGGGCTGCCAAATGATCCGGTCGGGTATTGGCCTCGATCCCGACCGGATCATCCGGCTCGCACGTCCGCCACGCGCGTGCCTGAGAGCGGCGGCCGCGGGTTACCCCGCGGCCCACCGGAACCATGTGCTAAAGATCAGGAAGTCGCAGCGGTGTCCGTGACAAATCACACGTCGGAGGGCGGCCCCACCACCGTGCAACCGCCAGCCCCGCGCGGGGGATCCGATGCCGGACCCCGGAAACATCTGCTGAAATGCGTGGCGCCGCCCCCGCAACGGGAGCGGCGGCCCTCAGCTTGCCATCCGCTGGTCTGTCCAGACTTCGAGCGCGCGAAGCGCCTTTTCCAAGGTCAGCGCCTGGAACCGGTTGAACGTCGTCATCCGCTCCTCGGCCGACAGGCGGTGACGCCACGGGCCGACCTTGAGAAGCGCCTGCACCGTCATCGCCGACAGACCGCTGGCACGGCCAACGATGATGAAGGGATCCGTATCGGTGCGCACCATCCAGTGCTTGGCCGCTTCCAGCGAAATTCCGCCCAGATACGCGAAGGTGGCCACGGCCTCGGGGAAGCGGTCCTCTTCGGCAAACCGGCGCAGCATCTGCTCGCTGATCTGATCGCGGCTCGCCATGCCCATGACCGTTTCATGGGCGGTTTCGAAATCGTAGCGCGAGAGCCAGTACTCGTTGGACATCTGCTGGGCCGCGAGGCGTGCGGCCTCGGGGATCTTGTCGACACTGCCGGTCCTGCCCTGGTCGAGCAACTGCTGGCGCACCGTCTGGGTCGCAACGGAAATCAGCTTGACGATCGCCTCTTCCGTCAGGTCGTTGCGCCGGCCCAGTTCCATCTGCAGGCGCTCGTCCTGCGCCGCCGCATCCACCAGTGTCGCCATGCCCTCTTCGGAGAAGGCCGCGCCCTGGTTGCCGGCGACCCGGCGCTTGACGGAGCCGTCACCGCGATCGACGAGCACGTCGGTGATTGTCTCGGACAACACGTCACGACCGGCAATCGCCAGCATGTGCCCCTGTTCCCTGTGGCGTGCAATCTCGACGAGATCGGAATCGCGCAACAAGGTGGATTTTTCGAGAAGCGGCATCGCCACGTCGATGATGTCGTTGGCAAGCCGCAGGACGATGGCTTCCGGAGCGCGGCGCAGCGCGGACAGTTCCTGAGCCATGTAGAGACGGGAGGGATCGTCGGCGAGATCGGCCAATCGCAGCAGCACCGCGTCATAGGTGTCCATCTGCTCTTTCGAACAGTTCCTGGACGTCAGCGCGAACAGACTGACGACATGCCGCGTCAGTTCAGCGCGCTGCTCCGCGGAGGCCCCGCGTTCCAGCATCGAGAAGTTGACCAGCTCTGTTTTGATCGGATCGCCCATGATGACCTCGGTTTGTAAACAGTCCCAATACCGAAATCTCTAACAGTCACAAATTAATCAAAGACATTTTCCGGAAAAAATATTTGATATGGATTTGATCAAGACAGTATAAAACATTGAACAGAATTGGATTCACATATGAATACAACAAAAGGCAAATTCACCTAAAATTTTACCATCAATGCGGAGTGCCGCCATGCCGCCGTTCCCCCCACCTTCCCAGCCCTCGCGTTCGCGCTATACTGCCGCTATGGACACCAAGCGCCCCGGCGAGATTCTGCTCGCCACAGATCCCGCACGCATCGCCAGTGATGCGTCCATCCTGTTCATCGGCCACATCGAAACGCCCTGGAACGACCGGCACGCCTGCCCCAGGCGCGGCAAGGACAGCGATGCGGTCTGCAGGATCATCGTGAAACCGGAGTTCCTGCCCGGACTGAAGTCCGTGGAAGGCTGCAGTCATCTGTACATTCTGTACTGGATGCACGAGGCCCGGCGCGACCTGATCGTGCAGGCCCCGGCTTTCGACGATGCGACCCATGGGGTCTTCTCCCTGCGCTCACCGGCGCGCCCGAATCCGATCGCGCTGTCCGTGGTCAGGCTTGTGGAGGTGCATGACGATGGCCTGTCCGTGCGCGGCCTCGACTGCCTGAACGGCACGCCGCTCGTCGACATCAAGCCCTATTTCGCCGCGACCGACGCGGTGCCGGACGCCCGTGTCGCCTGGCGCGAAACCATTGCCCATCCGGGACGCCGCTCCACCGGCCGCATCGATCCGGTGCCGGAAGACACCATCTGAGCTTGCGGCGGGACCCGGCCGGGCCTTGCGGCCGCCCGGTCACTTCAATTGTTCGGCCGACTTGACGATCATCTCGGCGGCGTGTTTCAGCCGGGCGGACAGGGGCCGCCCGCGCCGCGTGGCGAGCCACAACTCGTGCCACCGCCGCTTCGGAAGCGGCACGACCTTGAGACATTCCTTGCGGCCAAAGGCCTCCACACCGCTGCGCGGCAGGAGGGTGTAGCCGACGCCCTGCGCCACGGGCGCCGGTATCTGGCCGATCTGGTTCACATAGGCGCGAACCCGCATCCTGTCCGCGCCCGGATACTCGCCGGGGAAATTCAGGTTCAGAAGGTCATCGGCATACGCAAAGCCGTCCGGGTGCGCGATGAAACCGCGTGCGTCCAGATCGGCGAAGGTGGCCACAGTGCCGGGTGCGTCCGCGGGAAGCACAAGACAGAGTTCCTCACGCCCCAGGCGCCGCGCCTCCAGCCGCGCATGGTCTGGATCGACGCCGAGCACGCCGAGATCGAAACGTCCCTCCAGCAGGCCCGACAGGATTTCCGCCCGGGGTGCGGCGTGCAGGTGGATTGCCAGTTCGGGCGCCGTGCGCATCCAGGGCAGCAGGATCGGGTAGAGCAGCATCGCAAAGCTTCCCGAACAGGCAATGCGAAGCTCACCGGCGTCGCGATCATCCGTCACGATCGCTTCGCGCAGGCGCCTTTCCTCCGCCCGGCGCGACAGGCCGAGCTCGAACACCACCTCGCCGACAGGTGTAAGGGTGAAGCTCTTTCCATCGCGGGCGATCAGGTCCTGACCGAGCTGATCCTCGAGCTTTCTCAGGTGCTGGGAAACGCCCGGCTGTGTCATGTTCAGGCGCTCGGCCGTGCGGGTGAAGTGCCCGGTTTCGCAAAGCGTGGTGAAAGTGTCGAGCCAGGTTGCGTTGAGCATGGCTGATAAAACGTTTCGTTATGATCTGGATACGAATTGATAATTTCACATAAAGGCGGTCCCCGTCTACATCGAAGGCATCGCAACCGGATTGGAGACATCCGATGAACCCGACTCCCCGCACCTTTTCGCATATCGGCCTGTCCGTCCCGGATCTCGAAGCGGCCGTGAAATTCTACTCCGAAGTCCTGGGCTTCTATGTCGTCATGCAGCCATCCGAGGCCGTTGAAGACGACAGCGCCATCGGCGTCATGTGCACCGACGTGTTCGGTCCCGGATGGGGCTCACTGAGGATCGCGCATCTCTCCACGGCCGACGGCATCGGCATCGAGATTTTCGAGTTTCCGGGCAACTACGCGCCCGAGGAAAATCTCGAGCACAAGCGCCACGGCACGTTCCATTTCGCGGTCCAGGATCCCGATGTCGAAGGACTGACGAAGCGGATCGTCGAGGCTGGTGGCCGGCAGCGCATGCCGGTGCGCGAATACTTCCCGGGCAACAAGCCGTACCGCATGGTCTATGTCGAGGACCCGTTCGGCATCGTCTTCGAGCTCTACAGCCACAGCTACGAGCTCACCTACTCCGCCGGCGCCTACGAATAGGCCTGTTGCGCCGGCCCTGCAGTCTTCGCGGGGCCGGCGCGGCATCCGGGCGCGAAGCCGCGCACATCGGCGCGCAACGCGCGCTCAAAAAAAAAGCCGGTACCCGAAGGTACCGGCCAGTCGCACCCACCCAATTTCACGGTGCGGCCGCAAGACGAAAGGACGTCAGGCGCCTTATCGTCCGCCCCGCTGAAATCGGGCGCCCGGGAACCGAAGTCCCAATTGCACCGCTTCCGTTACCGGGAAGCGGAAACGGGCGAACGCCGCCCGCTTCCTGCAGTCTGAGCCACAAGGATCAGGCCAGATCGAAGCGATCCGCGTTCATCACCTTGGTCCAGGCAGCCACGAAGTCCTTGACGAACTTCTCCTGGTTGTCGTCCTGGGCATAGACCTCGGCATAGGCGCGCAGGATCGAGTTGGAGCCGAACACCAGGTCCGCACGCGTCGCCGTCCACTTGACGGCACCCGACGCGCGATCGCGGATCTCATAGGTGTTGTTTTCGACCGGCAGCCAGGAATTGGCCATGTCCGTGAGATTGACGAAGAAGTCGTTGGTCAACGCGCCTTCGCGATCCGTGAAGACACCATGCTTGGTGCCGCCATGGTTCGTTCCAAGCACGCGCATGCCGCCGACCAGGACCGTCATTTCCGCCGCGGTGAGACCCAGCAGCTGCGCGCGATCGAGCATCATCTCCTCGGGGCTGACCACATAGTCCTGCTTCTGCCAGTTGCGGAAACCGTCGGCCACCGGCTCGAGCGGCTCGAACGACTCCGCGTCCGTCATCTCGTCGGTGGCATCGCCGCGGCCCGGCGCGAAGGGCACGGCGTGGCCGAAGCCGGCCGCCTTGATGGCCTTCTCGACGCCGACATTGCCGGCCAGGACGATCACGTCGGCGATGCTCGCGCCGGCATCGGCTGCAATCGGCTCGAGAACCGACAGTACCCTGGCCAGGCGTGCCGGCTCATTGCCTTCCCAGTCCTTCTGCGGAGCCAGGCGAATGCGCGCGCCGTTGGCGCCGCCACGCATATCCGACCCGCGATAGGTGCGGGCGCTGTCCCAGGCGGTGGAGACCAGATCCGAGATGCTCAACCCACTTGCGGCGATCTTCGACTTGACGCCGCCGATGTCGTAGTGGACCGGGCCTTCCGGGACCGGATCCTGCCAGATCAGGTCTTCCTGCGGCACATCCGGGCCAACGTAGCGGGCC
>JBFHII010000072.1:0-9502 GCA_041596535.1 Breoghania sp.
CCCTGCGGCAGGCCGAAACCGAGCAGATAACCCAACGGTCGCGCGCCCTTGGCGGCGAGATCCGACAGGTTCACGCGCAGCGCCTTGCGGGCAATCGCCGAGGGCGGATCCTCGGGGAGAAAATGCACGCCCGCAGCCAGCATGTCCTTGGTCAGGACGAGATCCTGGCCCGGCGGCGGCGTCAGAACGGCCGCATCATCCACCAGCTCGAAACTGCCCGGATCGGTGGCCAGCGGCGCCAGATAGCGCTCGATCAGCTCGAATTCGCCGATTTGGCTCATGGTCGATCTCACGCCAGTTCGCTTCGCTCACGGCTCCGATGGGGCGGCCTGACCGGCCGGCGCGTCGGTCGACGCGCTGGACGCAAACCTTGCGTCCTGTCCGAAACCTCAACCCTTTCGCCGCGCTCACGGCTCCGGTGTGGCGCCGGCACGACACCCATCAGGCCGCTCCGCCGTCTCCCGACGGCTTGGCGTCTTCGGTACTGGCCGGGAACTCCTCCGGCCGCAGATCGCGGGCAATGCGGTCGAGCACGGCGTTGACCATGCGCGGCTCATCCTCGCTGAAGAATGCCTTGGCGACCTCGACGTATTCGCTGATGACCACGCGGGCGGGCACGTCCTTGCGGCGGATCAGCTCGAAGACCCCGGCGCGCAGGGTGGCGCGCAGGATGGAATCGATGCGCTTGAGCGGCCAGTCGCGGGCCAGCGCGGTGTGCACGCGCGGATCGATCTCGCGCTGTTCGGCAACGACGCCGTGCATCAGGTCGCGGAACCAGCCGGCGTCGGCGTCACGGTACTGCTCGCCGTCGAGTTCCTTGCCCAGCCGGAACGTCTGGTACTCGGCCACGATGTCCGACAGCTGCGTGCCGCCCAACTCCATCTGGTACAGCGCCTGGACCGCGGCAAGCCGGGCCAGGCCACGCTGGTTGGCAGGCTTGACCTCGCGCGCGCCGGATGCCGGCTTGTCAGCGGACTTCTCGGCGGACTTGCCACCTTTGGAGGGGGCGGACGGCTGCATGGCTCAGGCTCCGAGGCGGTCTCGGACCGCGATCATGGCGAGGGCAGCGTCGGCCGCGCCTCCGCCCTTGTTCTTGTCGCTGACACGGGCGCGGGCCCATGCCTGGTCGGAATTCTCGACCGTCAGGATGCCGTTGCCGAGCGCCAGGGCGCCGTCGATGGTCATCTCCATGACGGCACGCGCGCTTTCGCCCGCGACAATATCATAGTGACTGGTCTCGCCGCGAATGACGCAGCCGAGCAGCACAAATCCGTCGTACTGCGTGCCGCCGTCTTCCGCCGCGATCAGCGCCATCGACAGGGCGGCCGGGATCTCGAGAACGCCTGGCACGGAAACCCGGTCATAGGATGCGCCAGCGGCGTCGAGGGAGGCGATTGCGCCCGTGACGAGTTCATCGGCCAGGTCGCCGTAGAAGCGGGCGTCGATGATGAGGATGTGCGGTGCCGCCATGGGAGATGGTGCTTTCAATGCGAGAAACGAGGAGGCGACAGGAACCATGCCGGGCGGGCTTTGTCCAGTGACAAATTGCCCGATACGGTGCGTGCGGCGAGACCTGCGCCGATCGTGAGGAAGGCCGGTTTGCCGCGGCCCTGCCGGACTGTGTCAGCCGAATTCGGCCAGCCGCGCTGCATAGCGCGCCATGGTGTCAACTTCAAGATTGACCCGGTCCCCGGCGTTGCGCTCGTTCCAGGTGGTCTCGCTCAGCGTGTGCGGAATGAGGAAGACGGAGAATTCGTCGCCCTCCACCTCGTTCACCGTCAGCGAGGTGCCGTCGAGCGCCACGGAACCCTTCTTCGCGATGAAACGGGCAAGCGCGTGCGGCGCGCGGAAGCGGAAATAGACGCTGTCGGGGTGATCGCGGCGCTCGACGATCTCCGCCGTGCCGTCGACGTGGCCGGCGACCATGTGGCCGCCCAGTTCGTCGCCGATGCACAGCGACCGCTCCAGGTTGAGCCGCGTGCCCGCGCGCCAGTCACCCGCCGTGGTCAGGGCAAGCGTCTCGGCGCCCGATTCGACCTCGAACCAGTTCTGGTCGCCGTCGCGGCCCTTCGCCGTCACCGTGTGGCACGGTCCGCCACAGGCGATCGAGGCGCCGATGTCGATGCCGTCGACATCGTAGCGGGTGGCGATGCGGGTGCGCCGGCCGGCGGGAATCTCGATGGCCGAGAGCACGCGGCCGATGTCGGTGACGATGCCGGTGAACATCAGATCAGGGTCTCCACAGGTGGATCAGCCGGTCGCGGCCGAGAACGCTCTGGCTGCGCAGCTCGAAATGGGGATCCGCGGTCAGGGTTTCCAGCGGCACGGGCCCGAGCGGCGGCACCCCGCCCTCGCCCACATCGACCGGACCGAACGACAGATAGGCCTCGTCGACCAGGCCGGCGGCCACGAAGCTGCCGGCCGTCGCCCCCCCGCCCTCGACCATCAGGCGGGTGATGCCGCGGTGCGCAAGCGCGCCCAGCGCCGCGGGCACCTGCACCCGGCCCCTCTCGTCCTCGGCCACGGTGATGATTTCGATGCCGGCGGCGATCAGCGCCGAGGTGCGCTCGATGGGCGCGGCGGGGGTGGTGATCAACTTGACCGGCACCTCGCGCGCGGTGCGCACCAGGGTGGAGTCGAGCGGCAGGCGCGCCGTGCTGTCGAGCACGAAACGGATCGGCGACCGATCCTCCATGCCGTCGAGCCGGCACCGGAGATCGGGGTCGTCGTTGAGCACGGTACCCAGCCCCACCAGGATCCCGTCGGACTCCGCCCGCATGACGTGGACGAAACGCTGGATTTCCGGGCCGGTGATGTGGATCTGGCTGCCCTCGCGCCTGCCGATGAAGCCGTCACGCGAGATCGCCAGCTTGAGCTGGACCTGCGGACGGCGCTCGGCAAAGCGGCGGAAATGGCCGATGTGGGCGTCGTGGCATTCGCGCGCAAGCACCCCCATCACCACCTCGATGCCCGCGTTGCGCAGGATCTCGACGCCCTTGTCCTTGACGCGGGGATTGATGTCGGAGGCGCCCACCACCACGCGGCGCACGCCGTGTTCAGCGAGTGCGACCGCGCAGGGACCGCTGCGACCCCAGTGGGCGCACGGCTCGAGCGTCACGTAGCAGGTGCCGCCCCGCGCCGCGTCGCCCGCCTGACGCAGAGCGACGATCTCGGCGTGTGGACGGCCACCGGGGGCCGTGGCACCCCGGCCGACGATGACCGGCTGGCCATCGATCTCGCGCACGATGACGGCGCCGACGGCGGGATTGGGCCAGGTGATCCCCCGCGTGCGCCTGCCCATGGCAAGTGCGGCGCGCATGAAGCGCTCGTCGTCGGGCAGGATGCAGCCGGCATCCGGACTGCCGGCTGTCTGCGGCGCGATCAGGGTCGAGGCGCCGGCCGGGTTCACGGCTCTTCGCGCTCCGGCAGACCGTCGTCGCGACCGAGGGTCGGGGGAACCAGCTCGCCGCCGCTCAACTCGTCCAGAAGGGCCTCGAAATCCTTGGCCTCACGGAAGTTGCGGTAGACGGACGCGAACCGCACATAGGCGACGTCGTCGAGCGTCTTGAGCCCGTCCATCACCAGCGTGCCGATGAATTCGGACGCGATGTCGCTCTCGCCCGCGCTTTCGAGCTGGCGCACGATGCCGGAGACCATGCGATCGATGCGTTCGGGCTCGACCGGCCGCTTGCGCAGCGCGATCTGCACCGATTCCATCAGCTTGTCGCGATCGAAGGGCACGCGGCGGCCCGTCCGCTTGACCACGGTCAGCTCGCGCAGTTGCACGCGCTCGAACGTGGTGAAGCGGCCGCCGCAGGTCGAGCAGATGCGGCGACGGCGGATGGCCGTGTTGTCCTCGGTCGGACGCGAGTCCTTGACCTGGGTTTCCTCGCCGCCGCAATAGGGACACCGCATGGGGTTCGCCTAGCCCTCGTAGATCGGGAAGCGGCTGGTCAGCGCCACGACCTTGGCACGCACCGCGGCTTCCACCGCCTGGTTGGCATCTTCGCTGTTGGCCGCCTTCAGACCGTCCAGCACTTCGGTGATCAGCATACCGACTTCGCGGAATTCCGCCGCACCGAATCCGCGCGTGGTGGCGGCCGGGGTGCCGAGACGGATTCCCGAGGTGATGGTCGGCTTCTGCGGATCGTTGGGAACGCCGTTCTTGTTGCAGGTGATGTTGGCGCGGCCCAGGGAGGCTTCGGCAGACTTGCCGGTCAGTTCCTTGGGGCGCAGGTCGACCAGCATCAGATGCGTGTCGGTGCCGCCGGAAACGATCTCGAGACCGCCTTCCACCAGCGTCTGCGCCAGGACCTTGGCGTTCTCGGCGACCGCCTTGGCGTAGACCTTGAAGTCGGGCCGCAGGGCCTCGCCGAAGGCCACGGCCTTGCCGGCGATCACATGCATCAGCGGACCACCCTGCAGGCCGGGGAAGACGGCCGAATTGATCTTCTTGGCGATCGCCTCGTCGTTGGTCAGCACCAGGCCGCCGCGCGGGCCGCGCAGGGTCTTGTGGGTTGTCGAGGTGACCACATGGGCGTGCGGGAACGGGCTCGGATGGACGCCCGCCGCGACGAGACCGGCGAAATGCGCCATGTCAACGTGCAGATAGGCGCCGACTTCATCGGCGATGGCGCGGAAGCGGGCGAAATCGATGACGCGGGAATAGGCCGAGCCGCCGGCGATGATCACCGCGGGCTTGTGCTCGCGCGCCAGAGCGGCGAGCTGGTCGTAGTCGATCAGGCCGGTTTCCACGTCGAGACCGTATTGCACCGCGTTGAACCACTTGCCCGACAGGTTCGGGCGCGCGCCGTGGGTCAGGTGACCGCCGGCGTCCAGGCTCATGCCGAGAATCGTATCACCCGGCTTGGACAGCGCCAGCAGCACCGACTGGTTGGCCTGGCTGCCGGAGTTGGGCTGCACGTTGGCGAAGGCGCAATCGAACAGCTTTGTCGCGCGCTCGATGGCCAGGTTCTCGGCAACGTCGACGAATTCGCAGCCACCATAGTAGCGCCGGCCCGGATAGCCCTCGGCGTACTTGTTGGTCATGATCGAGCCCTGCGCCTCGAGCACAGCGCGCGAGACGATGTTCTCGGAAGCGATCAACTCGATCTCATGCTGCTGACGCGAAAGCTCCGAGGCGATCGAGGCGGCGACCTCGGGATCCGCGTCGGCAAGCGAGCGGGCAAAAAAATCGGGATTGATCGGCGCGCCGAGCGAGCTGTCTGTCATCGACATCGAGGGGGGTCCTTCCCATCCGCTGAGAATGAAGGCGGTCCGAGCCAGGCCGGACTGCGTATGCCACGGGTGAGCGTGGCCAATACCATACAAGATCTGGCGATCCAAGCGCCTTCGCCCTGCATGATGTCGTATAATGGGGGCGTCATGCCGCCATGGCATGGCCGTGACCCGATGAGGGGGCCGGTGCGATCACGCGGGAGGATTGTGTATGGGATCGTGCCCCGGAGCGGGGATCGTCAGGCGCCGGATTCCGCCTGAAGGCGGCGCTGCAACTTGCGGACGGCAAGGCGTTGCAGATCACTGCGCGCAACCGACGCGGGGCCGAACACGCTGACCTCGACGCCGGTCACGGCGCAGATGGCGATGACCTTCATCTGCCGGCCGATCTGCTGGAACTCGAGGTAGATTTCCCCGGAATGTGACGTTCCGTCGCGCCCGCTCATGCCGCCCCCGATCCCCCGGCGCCGCCTGCTACTGCAGGACGACGACAGGGCCTGCCGGAGTGCTGCCACCCAGGCCATCGCGGTTGTAGATGTCCTCGCGGAAGTGAACCACGCCGTTGGGGCTGCTCCACGCAGTGACATAGGTCAGGTACAGCGGGATGCCGTCATCCAGCCGCACGTCCATCCGCTCGCCGGAGGCGATGGTCTGCTCGACTCGCTCGCGCGACCAGTCGGGCGTGGTGGATTCCAGCAGCCATGTGATCAGGTCGCGAACGTTCTGAACCCGCACGCAGCCCGAGGAATCGAACCGGAAGTCCTTGGTGAACAGGCTCTTGGACGGCGTGTCGTGCAGATAGACCTGGTGCTGGTTGTGGAAATTGATGCGCACCGAGCCGAGCGAGTTTTCCTCGCCGGGTTCCTGACGGAACTTCAGCTTGGTGGCCTCGTCCGTGTTCCAGTCGATCTGAGTATAATCCAGCTCGTTGCCGTTCCAATCGAAGATCCGGATCTTGTTGCGCGCCAGATACTCCGGATCCTCGTTCATCTTGGGGATCAGGTCCTTGCGGATGATACTGACCGGCACGGTCCAATAGGGATTGAAATTCAGCTCGTAGATCTTGCTGGAGAGGATCGGCGTCTGGCGGTCGATCTTGCCGACGACGGCGGTATGGCGCGAACGCACCGTGCCGTGGTCCACGGCCTCGATCTCGGCGGCCGGAATGTTGACCATCACGTAGCGGTCGCCCAGGAAACCGGACATGGCGCGCACCCGCACGATGTTGGTCTCGAGCTGGCGCAGGCGCACGATGGCCGGCACGTTGAGCGCGCCCAGCGTGCCGCGGTCGAGAATGCCGTCCGGAGTCAGCCCGTGGCGCACCTGAAAGCGGCGCACGCCCTCGTCAACATCGGAATCAAAGCTGGTCGACAGGCTGAGCTTGCCATCCAGGTCGCCGGACGCCATCAGACGCTGGCGCAGGGCAACCACGACCTGGCTGCGCGCGCCCATGCGAAGGCTCTGGCCCGGGTTCGGGACGGCGGCCCAGCCGCCGCGCGCGACGATCTCGCGATACTGCTCGATGGAGCGCTCGAGATAGGTCACCGTGTCGGCGGACAGCGTCGGCTGGTCGGACTTGAAGGCATCGAGCCCCTTGATGGTCTCGTCGAGACGCGCCTTCCACTGCTCGCGCTTCTGATGCTGCTGCAACACCTGGAGGGGCGACTGGGCACTTGCGGCCATCGGCACCAGCGCGACCATACCGATCAGCGCCGCACGCGCGATCACGGCAGTCCTGCCTGCCGGACGTGCCTGGGCGATCCGAACCATGTTGGCGACGATCGAGCCGGCCTTGCAAAATTCCACAGTGCTCACTCCTGAATGCGGTTCCCGGTCCGAAGCCCCTGCGTCCATGCGCAGGCCACCTGCTCCGGCACCCTGAGATCGATCAACGTGCCCGCACCGCAATGGTTGCACCGGCGCACACGCTGATCTTGCGCGACAATGACCCGACCGTCCTGCCGCCAAACGGCGCGAAACGGTCCCTGTCATCACCTGCCAGGCAGGACATCCGCCTGACGCGGGCATCACGGCCTGGACCCTCGGACGAAGCGACGAGGGCGGATCTGCAGAAGCCGCTCGAATCGCTACGCTAAATAATTGAATTCACGTATACTCTTGTCGCAACGGAAGACGCTTTTCCGAAGCGGTTTATCCACTACCATCATGCGGCCAGCGAGGCAATAAAAGACCCGCCACCAGACCCATCATCGCGCGCCGGTGTGGCGCAGGATCCGCACCCCGGCCCGCAGGCAGCGGAATTTGCCCCACCCTGCGCGGCGCCATCCCTTGCCGCGAGGCATGCACTTTCCCGCCGGAAGGAGCGGGAAACGCCTGCATTGCACCGCAATAAGGCGATCTCATGTCGCGTGGAGAATTCCGGAGGGCGCGCAAACGCAAGGCGCCGCCCGTGTTGCGGGCGGCGCCTGGGAACCGGCAGGGGCGTGCCCCAGCCATGTTGTTGCATGCGCGACGCGCGATGCTTCCGTATCCGTCTCGGGGTCTTGCGCCCCTTCAGAGACGATACAGGATCTGGTCGGTCCAGAAGCGTTCCAGGCGCCGCAGCGACTGGTTGAGCTGCTTGAACTCGCCGGCATCGATTTCGCCAACCTGGGCGACCGACAGGATGTGGCGCTCGTAGAGATCGTTGACGATCCCCGCGATGGCCAGGCCCTCTTCGGTCAGGCTCACGCGAACCGACCGGCGGTCGACGCGGGAACGCTCGTGATTGATGAAGCCGGTGTCGACCAGTTTCTTCAAATTGTAGGATACGTTCGACCCGAGATAGTAACCGCGCGTGCGCAGCTCTCCGGCCGTCAGCACGCTGTCGCCGATGTTGAACAGCAGCAGCGCCTGCACGCTGTTGACATCCGAACGGCCCATCCGGTCGAACTCATCCTTGATCACATCAAGTAATCGACGATGCAATCGCTCAACGAGGGTTAGCGCCTCAAGGTAAAGCGGCTTCAGTTCCACTTCTTCCTCGTCCTGCGCCAGTACCTCGACTGCCCTTTTTGCCGTGATCATCTGATTGCGCCTCTTTTGTCCTGTTCTTTGGCAGATATTGTTTCCGCCTGAGACCGACATTAGGTGCGGCAATCTAAGATCCGCTTAAGAGGCAAGATGAATCTTCTGTTAAGGCAAGACGCCGGAATTTAGCGAAATTCGGCGCAAAATGGCGGACTTTCGCACATTCCGCGTCAACCCTGGGCGGGGTCTCTGCCGCGGAGGTATTTTATAATCCCGGAAAAATCCAACTGCTCGTTGCCAGCGTTACAAAAGAGTGAATAGAGCGCCGAGGCTTCCGCACCGAGCGGCGTGGAGGCGTCGACGCTGCGCGCCGCATCCTGCGACAGCTTCAGGTCCTTGAGCATCATGGCGGCGGCGAAGCCGGGCTGATAGTCGCGGTTGGCGGGCGACGCGGGCACCGGACCGGGGACCGGGCAATAGGTGGTCATCGACCAGCACTGGCCCGAGGCCGTCGAGGAGATGTCGAACAGCTTCTGGTGGTCGAGACCCAACTTCTCGGCCAGCACGAAGGCCTCGGAGACGCCGATCATCGAAATGCCGAGGATCATGTTGTTGCAGATCTTGGCCGCCTGGCCGTTGCCGGCCCCGCCCGCGTGCACGATCGTCTTGCCCATGATCTCGAGATAGGGCTTCGCCTTGGCAAAGGCGTCGTCCGGGCCGCCGACCATGAAGGTCAGCGTTCCGGCTTCCGCGCCGCCGACGCCGCCGGAGACCGGCGCATCGACCATCGCCATGCCCGCGTCCTGCGCCGCCTCGGCCACCGCGCGGGCGCTGTCGACGTCGATCGTGGAGCTGTCGATCAGCACCGTGCCCGGGCGAACGTGGGTCAGAATGCCGTCTTCGCCGGTGTAGACCTCGCGCACATGCGCGCCCGCGGGAAGCATGGTGACCACCACGTCGGCGAATCCCACCGCCTCGGCGATGCTGTCCGAGCCCTTGCCGCCGGCGGCCTTGAGCCGTGTCACCGCCTCGGCGCTCAGGTCGAGGCCCGTGACCTCGTGGCCGGCCGCAATCAGGTTGGCGGCCATTGGCCCGCCCATGTTGCCCAGTCCGATAAAACCAATGCGCGCCATGCACGTCCTCCCGTGTTTCTCAAAGTGGCTCTGCCCGGCGCCGCGGTTGCTCGCGCGCACCGCCCTCCCCGGCGGCACGCGCCCGCGGACGGGCGCTAACGGCGGCGTTCGCGTTCCATCAGCACCAGGCGCGCCAGGGAGAGAAGACTGGTGCTCAGATA